>NZ_CAJQZB010000033.1:0-75485 GCF_907164545.1 Paraburkholderia gardini
TTCGCTTCGCTCGCTGTGATCAACTTACGGTGGGACTTGCACCCACAAGAGTGCGCCCATGCTGGGCGCACAAATAAAAAAGCCGCACCCGAAGGGGTGCGGCTTTATGAGATAGGCCGACGTGCAGCCGGCGCTAACTAGCGCGGAACCCGCGGATGGCGGCGGTCGTTCGACTGCTTGCGGTTGTTGTGATCAGCAAGCATCCCGAGTCCGAGAAAAGCGATCGCGATGCCAAGAGCGAAAAAGCTGAAACCCATGCTCATTCTCCTTTCATGGAAACCATGCCCTCGTAGTAAGTTATCACAAAGGCCAATACCAGATTGACCTCACTAAGGATGTTGCCCGCCGTCCAGACGGACGTGGAGTGCCAGAAGCCGATCGCGCCGATTAGGGACGCTGCCGACAACGTGTGCATCAGGCGGCCGAACTGCTGACGCTGATCTTTCGTCTGAGGCACCAACGCCTGCAGAAGTCTCAGCCACCACGCGGACTTGCCAGCCGGATGCTCCGAACCTTCCGGTGCGAAGAAATTGCCACTGGCGCCCTGATCAAGCGCTATCGTGTGTCCTGCGATTGTTGCAGTGATTCTGGGCGGGGCCTCTGTCATCGCAAACTCACGAATGACCGCGGCCAGCCGTTCAGATACACACACCTCCCGCAAATCCGGCACAAACATCGCCCGGTCGGTGATCGTGATGCCTGATGCGAACTCAACGAAGATATCGATGACTTCCATCGCACCTCCTAGCGGCGTTCAGCATCGAGGCCAGCGGCAAGTCGCAGACCACCGAGCAGCGCGTTGTATCCGTCGCGCGAGGCGAGCTGATCGAGCGCGACAGCGTTGTCACCCCCTCCAGAGCCGTCAGAACGACCGCGCCGGGTGCGAAACGACATCGCGACCGATTGCCTGGAAGGCGAATCGACCACTTCGAGCATGACAGCGGGAGTTTTGAGGGTGACGCGGCAACCGCAGCCGCGACGTGCGGGCTCGGACACAATTTCGTGTTCATCGGCACTCAGGCGCAGATCGCGCGCGACGCGACGCAGCATGCGGGTCGCGTGGTCGGTGATAGCGGCGTCTACCGCCGCACCGGCACTGCGGCGATCGGCGTAGAACACCTTGGGGATTTTGAACATGAATACCTCGGGGAAAAGAAAAGCGAGGCTCCCTTTCGGGAAGCCTCGCTGTGCAGGGAATGGTCGGCGGGAGCCGACAGGGAGAAGCGCGTCAGCGCGTGACGCGAAGACCGGAGTTGGTCGAAATCAGCAAGACCCGCTCGCCGGGGAAGAACTGTTGATCGTCGGGTTGAGCGACGACCACATCGCGGCCGGCGGCCGTGTGCACGATGATTTCGAGGCCTGAGTGATGCGACAGGACCTGCGAAACCTTCTGCGAAACGAAGCCCGACGTGGCGCCGGTGATTGCGCCCGCAATGTAGCGGCCGTTACCGTTGCCAATCGTGCGGGTTCCGAGGAACGCGCCCACCCCCGCGCTCACGAGCGACACCAGACCGGAGTTATCCGAACTGGCTTCAATCGTGATGTTGCGTGTGCGAACGACAGTAGCGGCTTCCATCGTGCCCGCGTGCTGAACGTCATAGCGCTGATACGTGTTCGGCGAGCCGAAGTCGGTACCGGCGCATGCGCTCAGAAGCGAGAGAAGGGCGACGCTGATGATGATTTTGAACATGGTTGCCTCTGAAATTCAGGGACAACCGTCCCCGTTGGAAAGGTTGTCCCAGCGGGTAGATGAAAGATGGATCAGTGCGCAAGCGTTGCAACAAAGGCGACACTCAGCGCGAGGCCGACAATCGTTGCAACAGACGCTGCGCGGCTGGCACCGATGTTCGTGTACCAGACCAGACAGCGATAAGCATGAGCAAACATGACAGACTCCAGGAAAATGGAGCTGTCTCCCTTTGGGATTGGCTCCCACGAGGGTTAAAACGGGCGGAGACCCGTTGAAGACGACCGACATTCGTCGGCCAAAAGACTGAGCACTCGGGCTGGGCCTGAGTGTTCGTTCGATGCGCAAAAGCGCGGGTGATAGCGCAAGTCTAGAACCGCAAGGATCGTCGGCGCATCGGAAACGTCGAGAAAAGCATCACTCTTTCGCCAATCTGGCGCATGTCGCTGAGCAAACGGCTAAAAAAATGCCGCCCCCCGAGGGAAGCGGCGTGGATCAAAATATCGCTTTGGATTTCCGGCTCTTGCGGCCCTTCTTCTCCGGCGCTGGAGGCGCTTCATAACCGAAGCGCACCCATGCCGCCGGGTCAATCGGAATCGGATTCGTGCGGCCCGTTGCGAGGTTCACGAACACGCCCGAGAAACTGAGCGACCCGGTGCGAAAGAGCGTCCACAGAAGATTGAACGCCTGCACCGATATCGCCTGGTTGATGACGAGCGACTGCTTGCGCAGTGCGTCCGCCATGCTGCAGGACGGTGTGTCGTCGCCGCGGTCCTTCTTCGCGTCCAGCAGATCCGGAAACAGGTCGCCCACGTGGGGCAGCCTGTCGTGCCGGGCCTTGCCGAATTCGCCCAGAATGACCTGACCACGGTCCGTCTCATTGCCGCAATCCAGGTAGTAGGCGCAGCGACCGCGTTCCGCCGCACGCACGATGGCGTGCCGAGCGTGACGCGAATCAACGCACCCAACCACGATGTCGGCGTACAAGGTCTCGCGGGCATCAATCCGGCGCGGCTCTGCGAGCCACTCGGTGCCCATGAGGTTGTTCAGACGGTTCACCATCAGCAAGGCCTTGTGCTGGCCAACATCGTTCGGATAGAAGCCCTGCCGACCGACATTTGTTTCGCTGACAGTGTCGTCATCGAACACGGTGCATTCGATCCCGCCGGGATGACCGAGCTCGATCATCGCGTGATGCAGGCGCGCGAGGCTGGGAAGAAATGCGCTTCCCGTACCACCCGCGCCAACCACCGCCACTTTCCAGGCACGCTGCACCATCTCTGGCGGAATGGCATGTTTGACGATTTCGTTCACCACACCCCCTCCACACCCAGTGCATGCATCCATGACTCAGGAAGTACCGCAACCGTCTCGAAAATCCCTTTCGCACACAGACGCAGCACCGCCGACGGCTCGCGATCGCAGTGACCCAACACGAGCGCAAACTTCACGTCGTGCAAGTCGTCCTTGTTGTCAGTCCGCGAGAAGAAGGCAGCGCCCGCCCCATGCGAATGACAGTCGACAACGAGCGATTCGCCGTCGGCCAGCACCGGCCGTTCATAGACGAGATGCCCCGGACTATGCGAAAGCGGGACAAGCGGAACGAGTCGAAACTCGCCACTTACCGCACTCCACACGATCCAGCCTCCCGCCTCGTTGGGAAGCGACTGACGCGTCATCCGCAAAAACTGCGAAATCAGCGCCGGTGGCACCGGCCCACAGAGCAGCTCAGTCACGGCACTCGCCGGGCCGTACGGAATCGCCGTCTGCACGTCGTACCGCGCGATCCGCCTGACGAGCCGGATCCACGGACGAAGCACTTCCAGATACACGCCGTCGGACGCAACCAGCAGACGCTCACCGGGCCCCATCATGGCGGCCACCGGTTCACGCGCAGGCACCATCACGGACGGAAACGACTGCTGCAACACGAGGTCGATCGGGTTCATGCTGCACCCCCGAATTTCCCCGCGATGAATGTGCCAACCGTACCTTTGGTCGGCACCAGCGCGCCCAGCGGAAACGTCTCGCCCATCTTGCCGTCGAGCATGTCGCGCCAGAATGCATACGCGCCGTCCGGATAATCAACGCGCTTGCCACCGTGGTTCGGATGCGTGAACGCCGAGTTAAAAAACCCGGCTTCCCATCCGTCGATCGAGGCGACGTCAACCCGTTTCGGAACGTGAGCCGAGCCGATGCAGATCTTTCCGAAGTCCCACGTATTGAAGTACGGAGGCTCGAAGAGCGCTGAATCGGCCAGCGGACGGCCCGCGTCTTTCACCGCGAACACACTGAATCCCCTGTTCGACGCATGAAAGATCAGGCCCGGATGGGGAACAACGGCGGAACGCTTGCCGAGTTCCTCGCAGTCGAAAAACACGCGGCGCAGGGCCGGCGCGCTCCACCACGTCACTGCCCGTGACGAAACAGACAGCACCGTCGGCGGAAGAAACTCCACCTGAGGGGCGGCGTTCTTTTCCAGCTGCTTGAGGGTGTCAGTCAACGTCTCGCGATCCAGCGGCCGTCCCGCACCAATCAGCGGCCGGGATGTCCTGCTTTCATGCTTCACCGGGTGAACCGTTGCAAACTGCGCGCCGTTTTCGCCCGAGTACAGCAGGATTGCCGAGGACAGTTCGACCGAGCGCGCGGTGCCGCCCTTCGCTATTCCAGTCATGGTGTGTTTCCTTCGATTAAATGGTCACCATCGCCAGCAGGCGGTCCAGGTGAGCAATGATTTCAAAAGCAAGCGTCCAGTCCGCGTACTGCCTGCGAATGGCGCCCGGTGTAGAAGCGAAGGGGCTAAAGCCCGTGTAGTACGTGGCCTCGCCTTCCTGCGATTTGTTTTCAAAGTGGTCGTCGAGAATTTCCGACGTCCGGTCGCTGTCGGTCAATGTCACCGCGCATGCCGAGCACAGTGAGTCAGCGTCGTAGGTCTCGTGAAGCACATTGCGGCGGCCCGCCCGCCGAAGCAGACGGGTCAACGCGATCAGTTCAGTGCAGACCCGGCGTTGTACGCCACTGCAGCGTCGACGAAGCTGGAGCAGTTCGTGTTCACTGAGCGTGGACGCGCGCCTGCGTCGCCCCGGAATGCGGACGGGCGAGCGCAACTCGTCCGGGTAAATCTCCGGGCGAACCGCTGACGGCAGATTCCGCTCAATTTCCTCGCCGGACTCACCAAAATATTCCTCCATGAGTTCCCGCGCGTACGTGTCATCGCAGTTTTCTTCTCCCTGCCAGTGCCAGCAGGCGAATTCCGCGAGGAACCAGCCTGGTGTACGGACAAAGACCGTCTTGTACGAGGCACGCTCGATGAGCGAGAGCATGGTCGGAACGAACAGCGAGTGGCGGGCCTGAAAGGCGCCCGCGTCCCGGAAGCGATACACGTTCTCCTCAGGTAGCTCGAAGCCCAGATGCAGCGGCGATTTCGGTTCGAAATCAGCACGCGAGTACTGATAGGCGATCGTGTCCAGCACAGCATTTGTATCGAGCAACTGCGGCCGGAAATTCAGACGGCTGCAACGCGGCAGCTGCCGTCGCATCCACGCGAAGAACGCCTGCGAGAATGCGTCTCCGGCATCCATCGGCGCGCTCACGTCGGCGGCCCGCAACGGCCCGTGCATGAACTGCGCGCGCACGAGGTCGCCAAATTCAGCTTCCGTTCGCCAGCGCAACTGCGCGCTGGACGGCACTTCAGCCGACACGTCAGGCAGGCTCAGAAAACCAGCGGCAGGTCCACGTCGGGCAGGGGTAAGGCGTGGCGGTTGCCGGCTTCCACCGGCGCTGACATCGACCCCTGAATCAGTCTGTCCAGGATCGAACAGCATGCTTTCACCTCGTCATCGAATAAAAAAACCGCCCTTTCGGGCGGTTCGGTCTGGTTGAAGCCCGCGTCCGGATCGGACAGGGCTTTGAGCAGGGCGTCCTTACGCATGGGCGCCTTTGGCACCGGCTGCGCGAACGAACGTGTAGCGTGCGATCTCACCGGTGAGGGCCGGGCCGTCGACCGCTGCGGTCGTCAGTTCCGGATACTGCGCGGTGTAGAGATCACGCACCTGATCGGGCGAAAACGCTGGACCGGGGTCGAGCAGATTCACACCGTTGTAGACAAACTCGCGGATGACCGCTGCGATACTGATACTCATAGGTCACCTCAAAGAAGGAGTTGGGAAAGGTCCGTGCCCGACTGCGCCGGAGCAGCTGCGGAAGCCGCAGCCACAGTCGCCTGCGGCGTAACGCCGTCGACGCTTTCGTCTTCGTCCTCATCGCCCTCCGAAGAGGCGGATGAAGCCGCAGACGTCGAAGCGGGCTTTACGCCTTTGGCCAGCGCCTTCTGTGCCTTTCCGGCCTGCGACTTTTCCGCCGACTGCAGGATCGCCGTTGTCGCGGCCACCTGTTCATCGAGCGACTTGTGCGCAGTGGAATAGGACTGAACGGCAGCAGCGAAGCCTTCGTCCAGTTCTGCGGGCGTTGCGGTCAGGATCATCGGTTGACGCAGGACGGCGTCTTTCGTGTCGCCTTGCGGCGTCAGAAAGACCACCATCTTGTCGCCATCCATTGCAAGTGACAGGACGAGCTTGCCGGTTGAGCGAACGAGCGCCTCAATAGCCTGGAACATGGAAACTCCTCAGAAAAGGAAAAGCGCCGCACGACGGCGGCGCAATAGGGGAAAGCGACAGGGCCGAAGCCCTGTCGTACATCAGAATTTGAGAACCTTCGGAACCTTGCCCTCGTAGTCGAATCCTTCGACCTTGAGCAAGGCTTCGATTACCTCCGGCTTCGATTTGCCAAAAACCTTCTTGAAGTTATCGCCCAGCGCGGCCCGCAGGCCCAGCTCGTCGGCGATCACCATCATTTCGGACTTCGTGATCAGCTCGAGAAAATCGGCACTGAGTTTCCAGTGCTTCGTCAGGTCGAGCTTGTGGAACTTGCACAGTTGCGTGAGGTACGACACTTCGAGCCCTTCGATCGCGGAGAACAGCATCGCGAGCATCAGGTTCGACTGCACCTCGGCACTTGTCTGCGACACGGCGGCCGCGGCTTTCGCCACGTCGGTCACAGGCGGCTTTTCATCGGTCAGGCGCTCCCACATCGCGCGGAACGTCGTTTCGCTAATTTGCCGCGCGTGGCCTGCGAGCACGATTGCGATCAGATACTGGCGCGCGAGATCGTGATTGCCGCCGATGTCCTTGCGAAGCGCCTTGCGCCACAAAGCGACGCGAAACGCCTTCACCCGGTCCGACTCGGCGACGACGGTAGCTACCGTCTCCGCAGGCTTGCTCGCCGCGTTCGTCGATGGCTTGTCGCCAGTCTTCGATGCGGTCTGGCCAGCACCAACAGATTTCGCCGGCGCATTCGCTGCCTTTTCGGCAGCGATACGGGCCGCGACCTTTTTCATGTTGCACACGGTGTCGAAACACTGGCCGCGATAAACCTTTCCCAACGAATCGGGAAGACCGCTTACCGCCGCGCCATAGTTCTGACAGCCGTGGCACGCCTTGGCCTGTTCGAGACCAACGCCGGACGGGCCGTCGATCGCAAGCTGGATGCGCGTGTGGTTATCCCCCGCGCGCACGATGCGAACGACCGGCACGTCCTCACGGAGTGCGGTGGCCGTCGCTTCCAGAGCGACCTCGGTTTTCTCGTTGAAACAGGCGCGGTTGGTGCAGTTGCCTGTTGCAATCGACTCGCCGAACATCTCCGACTGGGTCGACGAGTTGTGCGGACACGCCGCGCAATCCGTCTTGTCGAAAATGGCTGTCGAAAGCGAACATGCTGCGCTCTCGATCAGCTTCTTCACGTCCGGGACCGACCGCTTTTCAGCGACGATCACCGGCAGCACACGGTCCTGATTCTCTTTCGAGAGGGCCGCGAGCAGCTCCGCGTGACCCAGCTGGATCTGGCGGACATTGAGCGCTTCGAGGACCGAAGTGCTGCAGTTCATGAGCGCGAGGCGCTTGTCGAGCGTCTGGCGAGACCACCCGAAGATCCGGGCCGCCTCATCGCGATCGCCCTGGCACAGACCGACAATCTCGGCTGCGGCAATGGCTTCCTCAGACGGCGCCATGTCGGCACGCTGAACGTTTTCGATGAGCGCAGTGGATCGCGCCTCGACTTCGTCCAGTTCCTTCACGACGACTGGCATCGCATAGTCTTCGCCGTGTGCCTCCATCGCAGCACGATAGCGCCGGCCGCCGGCGACGACTTCGTATTCATCACCGTCGAGTGGACGGACGATGATCGGCTGCAGTACACCCTGAACACGCACCGATTCGATCATTTCCGCCATTTTGGCGGGATCAAAATACGTGCGCGGGTTGCGGCCGAGCTTGATGTGTTTCAGGGGAAGAGTAGGTTGTTGCATGGCAGGTTCTCCGAAGAGGGAACCTGCTCCCGATCGGGAGTGGTTCCCGATGGGGTTTTACAGCTGGCTGCCGGGCGAGCCGGCGGTTCGATGCGTTAGAGACGCGGTAGGTAGAGCAACGATACCGTCGCTCGATCAATGGCGAAGCCGGGAAAGATGGAAAAAACTGCCCCGCTTTCGGCTATTAGACACCTATGCAACGGGACAACCTGTGAGCCCAAAATCGCGCGCGACTTGTTGCTAGTCGGCGCTCGCTATTCGTGTGCCAGCCCGCAATCGCCCGCGCGCGTCTCGGCTATGCTTTGTCGTCGATTTCCTGCGGCCCGCTACGTCGCACCCGCGCCGAAGGTCCCAAAAACAAGGAGAGCATGGCCAATGAGCGAAGGTCCTCAGACACTGCCTGCAGATCAATTCGGGAATTTCCTGGCGAGCGTCGCGGAGCGCGATGTCGACCTGCTTTTAATGGAGGAATTCCATGCAAACGATGACTTCGTCTCGTGGTTCTGCTCGAAACTGCAACTGACCCAGGTGCGCGCAGACGGAGCGTGGCACAGCGTTTCTGACGCGGACGGTGAATCCGACCTTATCGTGCGCGTACTCGCCGATGGCCGGCGTATCGGTGTGTTCATCGAAAACAAGATCGCAGCACCGGAACAATTCAATCAAGCGGCCAGATACCACCTGCGGGCGGTTCGCTCTCAGGAACGCGGGCAGATCGACACGTACGTGACCGTGATGTGCGCGCCGCAGCGATACCTGTCTTCATTGCGCGAGTCGAGCGAATACCAGTTCCGCGTGTCCTACGAGGAAATTGCCGAATGGTTCGGTATCCAACCTGATCGGCGGTCAGCCTGGCGGCGTCAGGTCATGCAAGACGCTATCGAACAGTCGCGCCGCGGCTATCAGGTAGTTCCTCATCCGGGAAACACGGCCTTTCATTACGCTTACTGGCAAAACATCCACTCGAACCATCCCCGAATCGTTATGAGACAGCCGAGTGTTCGCGGCAAGAACTCCAACTGGATCGTATTGAAGGGGCGAGACTCCGATAAAAACAACGTCCAGATCGATCACCTGTTGCGGGATGGAATCGTGCGGCTGAGTCTTTTCGGGCGCACGGTCGACGAGGTAAAGGCGACACGCCCGGATTGGCCCGAGGATATCCAGTTGGTATCAAAGCCGAAGTCTGCAGTTCTCGCTATCGCCGTCCCTCCTATCGACATGGAGGCAGCGTACGACGCGCAACGCCACGCCGTGGAGGTGGCGTTGGATGCGGTCTATCGACTATTGCCCTTCGCCACTGCATTTAAAACATAGCCGCTGCTGAATGAGTACGCTTCGCACGCGGACGGCACGGGGCCGGACTCCTGCTCCACCTATGGGCGCGGCTGTCAAACGGACGATTGCAGAATAAAAATGCCCGGTGGTTAGCAGGGCTTTGAACAGAACTCTCTGGCCGCCGAAGCGGCCAGATCCATCAGACAGATTGCTGCGTGCCCCGCGTGACTGGTCGCGACAGAATCGTCGTGACCGCACCCGACACTTGCCAGCCCACAAAACTGCTTTCGTGACTGTCGTGCACGAGGCGATCGAGACACAGCAACTCGATGCCATCGCGCTCGACCTGGCCGAGCACCCTCGCCACGACCGCTTTACGCGTTCCTTCGCGCTTTACGGTCACGACGCCCTCGCCTACCGTCACGGTGACGTTCGACTCTTTCATGCTGCTTCCTTCAGAAGTTTCCGCATGTCTGCGGTGGATTGATCGTGCAGGCTCGCCAGATTCTCAACGAAGCGATCAAGCAGCGAATCCATGTGCAGGAACGTCTCGTCTTCCAGCTCCGGCGTCGCCCAGTCCAGTCCCGCCTGCATGGAATCGCGTTTGTGCGCGACCATCTGGGCCTGATACTCATCGACACTGCCCGGAAGATGGAAGTACTCCACGTTCAAGATGCCCTTGCGGTTCCAGCGCAGCGCGCGTCGCATCGCCTGATACTCGATGCGCCACGTCCACGACCGGTCATAAAACAGGACATAGTCCGCATTGGGCAGGTTGTACCCCGCTCGACCCGACGACTTGGTGGCCAGAAGGCCGGTCGACAGACCGGTCAGAAAGCGCCGATCCTTCTCGGCAACGCGTTTCTTGATGGGAATCTCACCATGAAACAGAACGGTGTCGACGCCATCGGCTTTCAGCTCGCGCGCGATCAGGTTGAGCACACCGGGGTTTTCAGCGAACAGGATTGCCTGTTTGCCTTCCGCCGCGATTTCCCGCATGCGTTCGATCACGACCCGCTGCTTGCTCGTCAGCCCGGACAGCTTCGCGACACCTTCCATTCCGTACTGCGGATAGTTGGCTGCGAAGTGAACAGCCCGGATGCGGGCGAGGACCGTCACCAGATTGCAGGCCTTACCCTCGCCGCGTGATTCCCGGTACCAGTCTGCGAACTCGTCAGCTGCCTGCAGGTAGGTTGCAAGGTGTTCCCCGTCCCACTCGACCGAGTGCATCGTGACTGCCGGTGGATCGATCTTGATGTAACGGGAGACATCCGGCTCACAGACCAGACGACGTTTGACGTGCGGCGCCAGCATTGAGCGGTAAAGATGCAGATTGCCGATCTTCGGCACTTCGCGCTTCGCCCCATCCTGCAGGCTCTCCGCGAATTGCCAGGTCACCCACTCCAGCACCACGAAGTCATCGCGGAAGCGATCAACCCCCCGCATTGCGTACTCAACGGAATGGATCCAGTTCGGCTCGATGTAGCCACGCCTGTACCCGTATGGCTGTGCGGCCGTACCGTCTCCACCAGTGAACGCAATGAGCCCGAAGGCGTCACGCGGATAGTTGGGGATCGGGCTGCCGGTGAGCACATAACGGCGCTTGCCCGAAAGCTGCCAGAGCGCACGGCTCTGGTCGCTGGTCGGATTGGCAAGACGTTCGCCCTCGTCGGCAACGAGCAAACTGATCCGGCGGCGCAGGCGATGTGCGTACGTCACACGCACCGACTTTGCCCGCTCGACCGGCATGCGCAACCGTTCATACGACACGAGGTTGAACTGGCGAAGGTCGTCGAGATCCGCGACGCTGTCTACCACTTTGATCTGCTGTTGATCGATAGGCAACTGCGCCATCTCCTTCAACATCTCTGCAATCAGGCGAGCCTCAACAACGATGAGACCATTCTTGACGCCAGAGAGCAGAATCAGTGCAACCGCGAGCCGGGACTTGCCGCATGCCTGTTCCCACGCAACGACACAACCCTGCGGCTTCATCAAAGTTTCGATCAGGTCGTCCTGCTGGAAGTCCCAATCGAGCCACTGATCGATGCCCAGGTCTTTCACGCGACCGCGAAGCCACGCCGCATGCTCCGGGTATTGCGCCGCTAACCCCTCGTGCACCACTTCCCACCCTTCCGAGACGTTTTCAACGGCAAAGCGCGCGTTGAGCTCGTCGACGGAAAGCCAGTAATCGCAACCCTTCACGGTGTAGCGATACCGGCCATCATCTTCGCGCGAAAACGAGACCTCGTCGCTCGCCTTGATCAGCGGACTGGTCCACTTTGTCGCATCGACCTTGTGCGTCGCCCGAGCGGCGCCCACCACGGCTTGCGCCGAACGTGCACCGGTTGTCCACACCTCGTGACGAAGCGGGACCGCCTGCCGTTGCGACCGGCGAGCGCGCCGCGCGAAGTGCTGAACGAATCCCGGCGCAAACTCCGGAACACCGCCTGCGGCCTCGATGCGACCGAGCAGCGTGTTCAACGCTTCGAGCGGACTGTCCTGCACCAGATAGGTTTCCAGATCGAGCAGACCTTGCCCCGCATACCGCATTCCTCGCGGCAGCCGGTGCCCGTCACGGGAAAAGATCCGATGGTCGAGCACGTTGTTCAGAACCATTGCTTCAGTGAAGCCGCAATTAAAGCCGAGCTTGATGCGCCGGCCGTCGTGACAGATCTTCACGGTTCTGTCGCCCGTTACCGGATGGGTAATCACCGGTACCGAATCGTCCAGCGTCTGCAGATTCAGTCGCGGCTTGCCGTACGCCTGCTGATCGAAGTGCAATCCGAGATCAACGACCGGTGTAGACAGGTCGTCAACCACCACGCGAACGCGGTCCGCAGGCTTGTTGCGATACCGATCGAACACCAACACTGCCGTTCGCACGTTCGCGCCCTCATCCTTGAACGCGTCGGCCGGCATCTCGAAGATGCCTGCGAGACGCCGCGCGGCACCGCAGAACGGCGAGGCGTTGTCGTGCAGCGCGCCTGCAATCGCTTCCGCAGTAGTCAGAGGCAGCAGTGCGACAACAATCCCCGCAGCCTCGAGGGCCTGATGCACCGCATATTCGTGGCTAAGCGCCGACGAATTGGGTCCATACCGGCCCCACGTCGTGCACGGAAACGCCCGAAGATGCGGCGATTCGAGGTGAACGGAGAAAGGCGGATTGATCAGCGCGACATCGAACGATCGCGGATCAATGGCCTCCATGCCCGCTCGACGGAACGTGCAATCGAATCCGGCGGTCTCAACTGCGGCCTGTACGGATTCGACCACCTCACCGTGCACGTCCACACCGAACAGCGTGTGGCGCGCAGGGTCGGCGAACTGCAGCAGCCGGGCGGATCCAACCGAGTTATCCAGTACGCTGACGCGACGCTCAGGTGCGAAGGCGCTCAAGAACTGCCACATGAACGCTGCGATCGCGTCCGGCGTGAAGAACTGACCGAGGTGTCGCTGACGGGCTTCGTGCAGCTCGCCCTGATGCGCGACCCCCTTGTCCTGCGAGCCGAGGCTCACGATATTGCGCAGTGGGGCGTACCAGTCGGCCGCCATTGAAAACAGATCATCCATGGATACTCCAGAAAGAAAAAGGCCCGCGGAAGCGGGCCAATGAAGGAAAAGGCGGAAAAACAGGCAAAGCCGGAGTCGACGGTGGTTCAGATGCCGTAGTGCTGTCTGACACGGCGACGTCGTTCCGCGAACGGGCGACCGCCCGTTACTTCGAGCGGTGCATCCATCACTAGATGACGAAGAGCCGCGGTCCTGTACTGTGGTGAGTACCGCCCGCGTGCCCGCACAATCGCGATGAGCGCTTCGTGCGAACAGCGGTGGGTGTCGTACACCATGAAGGCGAAGCGAATGGTGCGTTGGCGATTCATCGCGTCACCCCTCAGTAGCGGTCACGGGTGGCGAGATATTCCGCGCCGTATTCGCTAATGAACAACGAGAGTGCATCGCCCACCTCGTGAGCGAACTTGAATTGCCACTTTTCGTTGAACATCACGATATCGAGACCGTGCAAAGATACCTTCTCGCGAGTGGTGAACTCATAGTCGACAAGGCGACCGTGACTCAACTCGGAACCGAGCGCTCCATATCCGGCTTGACTCGCGAAGGTAGCCAGGCCGGTAATCACGCCGGCAGCGGTTTGTTGCGAGTGATATGTCGCCTTCCTGGAACTCGACCTGAAAACAGGCTCGCTCCAGATCCGCGCATCGAGCACGATCGCGCTGCTGGTGCGCTTGATATCCGAATCAGGCTTGAGGCCGAACCCGTTAATCAGCGCCTTGGCAGCCTGAACGTAGGCGACGCGCTGACCGGCGTCGCCGCTGAACGTGCGTTCCAGATGGGCCCAGAACGCATCGAAGTCCGGGCACTTGCCGGCGTCGAGTGCGCCGTGAATATCGACTGAGGCGTTTTTCAGTTCGCGGGCTTCATCGATCTCCATCCTTCCGCCCGGAGGCGAGAAGCGGCGAGTCGCTTCCTGCACGAGAACGTGTGAGAGGCGTGCGCAGAAGTCCGCCAGTTCGCGCTTCGACGAATACTCGGAGCGAACCTGCGTCGCACGATAGTGCTGCGAAGCGGCCGGGAATACCGTCGCTTCCGCTGCGCACACGTTGAGATATGCGACGGCGGCTGCGACCTGAGCGTCTTTAAAGTTTTGGACGAGCGTGGTGTACATGGTGCTTCCCTCCAGGAAAGACAGGGAAGCACGCCCAACGGGAGTGGTCCCGTCGGGTAAATAACGCGCTCGCGGATTGCAAGCGGCAGATCGATGCGTCGAAGACGCGGTTGGTAGAACGATCGTAGCGCGCGCATCGGGCGACGATCAGCGAAATGGCCGACCAAACCATACCGCTTTTGGTTTTATCGCCATCGCACCACGTCGCGGGATCTTATCCACCGAAAAGTCTAATAACCCTGTGGATATCTTGACGCCCTGCCCGCCCAGCAAGGGACAGACCGGTCTGAAGAAAATTCAGGCACCCGCCCGGACGGTCAACCGGTTGACCGTCCGGGGGTGAAATGCTCCAGAAAAACGTATAGCTTTCGCCGGAAACGCGCCCATTCCCGTCCATCCGACTACGGTGAAAAGCACGCATTTTTAACCACGCATTCGGTGCCTTGACATTCGTGTGAACGGGTAACAATCGCTACAAGCACGCGCGCGCGTGCGTCACGTCCAGCGACTTTCCATGCCCAATAGAAAAGAAGATTCACCCCCGACCGCGTCTCTCTTGCGGCGACGCGTCTCTTACCCACCCGAGCCGCAACGGCAGGGCGAAGGCGTCGTCTGCGAACACGATGTCGTCGCCGGAATGGTCGTGCTAATGGACGTCGAGGACGGTTCCTTCTGGCGTGGGTCCGATGAGCACGTCGAGGTGATCGTCTGAGCGCTCGCGCCATGTCGCACCCGCCCCACTACCGCGAGCCTGCTACACCCTTCCATGATCGAACGGAGATCACGCCGATGAGAACCGAAGACCTGACGACCTACGCGACGCTGATCGCACTGGCGCTGCTGCTCGTCTGGAAACTTTTGCAGCGTGTTGTCGACCTCGCTGGTGGCCCCGATTGGGGCGGACTCGTTCTGATGGCCGTCCTGACAGGTGCGGTCGCCGTTATCTACCGGGCAATGCGCACTGCAAAGCTCAGCCGCCCGGCCGCGAGGGTTCACGCCGAAAACAGTTGAAGCGGAGCACGAACGCGGACGCTGTCTTCCACCATTGCTCATGGTCGCGACGAACAGCGGCCATTTTCTTTTCCGGAGCACAACATGTCTCAAATTTCATTCGATGGCGGCACCTTCCTTCTGGAAGACGTACAGGAAAACCCAGCGAGGTACGTAAAATGCCTTGAACGCGCGAAGATCGATCCCGGCTTCGCGCTGTGCATGTGCAGCGCACACGCTACACCGCTGCAACTTGTGATCCGCCGCTACGGCAGCCTTCTGCATCTGGCCGGTTGGCCAGGAGACGGAAGCCGGCATGCGCGCAGCTGCGATTTCTACAAGTGCGTATTTCGGTGAACGTGACCGCTGATTTCGGGAACGTGACCGATTCGGCGAGGTTGGGCGTTGCGCGGTTTCGATTGTAGAGTTCCTCCCTAGTTTTGGTCGAGTTCTGGTTCCAATTTGCTGGAATTCGGAGGCGGCTTTCTTAGGGATTCGCCTGTAAGTTTGATGCGGTGGTGACGGTGCATGAGGCGATCAAGCATTGCGTCAGCGATGGTCTCGTCGCCTATCCAGCCATGCCAGTGTTCGATCGGTAGCTGGCTCGTTACGATCGTGGCCTTGCCGGCAGAACGGTCGTCGATCATCTCGAGTAAATCATTTCGAACCATTGCGTCCAGCGGAGCCATTCCCCAATCGTCCAGTAAGAGAACATCAGTGCGAGCAACCTGCAGTAGCCATTTGGTGAAGCCGCCGTTGCCGTGCAGAACGCGTAGTTCCTCGCCCAACCGCGGCACGCGCAGATACAACGCAGAGTGTCCGCGTCGGCAGGCATACTGCGCCAAGGCACAAGCTAGCCATGACTTACCCGCGCCGGTCGCGCCGCTAATGAGCAGGCTGTATCCGGCCTCAACCCAGTCGCCCAGAGCCAGGCTTGTGAGCGAACGCGGGTCGATCCCTCGGCCTGCGCGAGTGTCCAGATCTTCAATGGCGGCCTGCGGATACTTCAGGCGCGCTTGCTTAAGCAGTCGGGTGCGGCGGCGATCATCGCGCCAGCTTGCTTCCCGGTCGACCAACAATGACAAGCGTTCCTCGAAACTGAGAGTCGCCGTGCCGGGCTGCGTCAATTGCTGTTCCAAGCCGTCGGCAAAGCCATCCAGCTTCAGGGTGCGCAGTTGCGTCAAGGTCTGTTGCATCATCATGGTGGGTTCTCTTTATTGGTAGTAGCTGGGGCCGCGCACATGCGCGTGGCTTGGGCTGATCCATTCAACCGGGGTTGTTGCTGCGGCTCGGTCACGGTTGTTGATCAGGATGTCGCGCACGTGGCGGTAACGGTGTACGCCCAGCTCGAGTGCCAATGCGCACGCCGCTTCCAGACGCTCGGGGCCATACCGACGAGAGAGCGAGAGCAGTCCAAGGCACGCCCGATAACCGTGCTCGGGATGACGTTGCTCCTGGAGAAGCCGAGTAACTAGCGCGCCGGTTGCTCCGCCAATCTGCTGGCCCCAGTGAATAAGGCGCTGCGGCGTCCATTCGAGATGGGCACGGTGCGCTGCCGGCATGTGCTCTACGACTGTCGTGTAGCCTCCCACGCGATCGTTGCGGGCGTGGCTGGCCACGCGGCGGCCGCGATGCAGCAGCTCGACGGCGCCCGGCGTGATGCGTGCGTCGAGCTTGAGTCCGACTAGCGCCTGTGGAACGCTGTAGCGGTGTTTGTCGATCTCGACGTGATAGTCAATGTGGACCGTGACCGACTTGAATCGCGCCAGCTCATACGGCTGCACCGGCAGCGGTTGTAAAGCCGGCGCGTCCAGTTCGGCAAATGCAGTGGCGCGGCATCCCGGCAGCTTCTGAAACGGACGCCCGTTCAGGTTCTTTAGTAGTGGGCGGATCGCGTCGTTGACCGACTCAATAGTTTCGAATCGATGATGACGCAGGCGCGCCATGATCCAGCGCTCGACGATTTGAACTGCTACTTCAACCTTCGGCTTGTCCTGGGGGCGATAGACGCGTGCCGGCAGGAAGGAGGTTCCGTAGTGACGCGCAAAGTCCAACACGGTGTCGCCTGCGCGCGGCTCGTAACGGTCAGGGTCAGCGATCATCGCACGCGGGTTGTCCGGCACGATCAGCTGCGGAACGCCGCCGTAGAACGTCAGCGCGCGGCCAATACCGTTCAGCCAGTCCTCCATCGTCTCGGCTGGCGTGGCGCATGCGAACGTGTAACTCGATGCGCCCATGGCAGCCACAAAGATGTGCGCGCGACGCCCCGTGGTCAGCGCCAGTGTGGGGCCGGCGAAGTCGACGAACCGCTTCTCGCCAGCTCGGTGAATCTGTCGCATCGAGCGCTTCAGGCGTTTAGCGAATGCCTTGTAGTGCTCACAGAACTGCGTGTAGCGGTAGGTCTGCCGATTCGCAAACTCCGCCTGGTACTCCTCCCACAACAACGTCAGGGTCATACCTTTGCGGCGTAGCTCCTGATGGATGCGCCCGTAATCGGGTTGAGCGTAGGCGGTGGGCCCGCTGGGCTTGCCGAGCAGCCGTCGCTCGAGCTCGCCTTCGTCCATGTCGCAAGCGCTCGCCCAGTCCAGCCCGGCGGCACCCGCCAGCCCGACGTACTTCGTGACCACGCCCTTGGAAATACCCAGCGACGCGGCGATTCGATCGTGCGAGAAGCCTGCGTCAAATTTAAGTCGTATAACGTCCTTGATCATGCGCATGTTCATCCGGTGCGCGGGCATCGTCTCTCCGGCCAAAGCCGGCGAGCATAACCCGCGTGGTTGATGTCATGCGCAACGCCAATCCTGCTGTCCGGTCCGCTCGGTCACGTTGCCGAAACGACCGGTCACGTTGCCGAAATCTCCGGTCACGATCCCGAAACGGCTGGTCACCTTCATCCGAAATACGCACTACAAGGACCCCGACGCGAAGAAACTCGCAACTGGTGGCGATAGCACGGCAGCGATCATGGCAACGCCCACTGGCCTGAACGTGAGGCTCGATGCGTCACTTGCGGTTCGCGAGGCACAATCCGGGTCGCGCGGCAACACGAAGCCCCGAGTAAATCCGTCGACCAGCCGGCGCGCAGCCAGCCTGCTCGCCTTCCTGCAGACTTTATGGTCGGAGGCCGGGCTCAACCAGTGGACTGGCGCGAGCGCGTCACGTCACTGGGGCCAGTGCAATGCAATGCTGCTTGCCGAGGCAGGCACCGCGCGAATCAACGGAGCAGATGCGCAGAAGGTTCTTCACATCATGCGTCGTTACGAGGAGGCCGATCGGAGCGCGATCAATGCCGAGTTCGATTGGTTCCTTGACGGGCTCGTCACAACGAAGACTGTCACGCAGCGCGGCCTCGTCATCGGCGAAATCGGCGAAGTCGCCGCCACCCAGTACGGCCATGCCCTGACTCTTCGTCAAAGCGCCCGCAAATACTATGCGAGCACGACGCAGATTGAGCAGATATCCCGGTCGCATGCGCACGCCTGGCGCGCGCTCGGTTCCACAGGTTCCCGCGTGGTGGCGATTCTCCTCGTTGAACGCACAGCCAAGGGACACCTGAAGCTGATCGATCTCGCGGCGATGCTCTGTTCGTCGGCATTCATTCCATGCGACTCGATCCACGAGGTTGCGATGACCAACCGCCTGGTCAGCGAGCGCCGCGATTTCGTGAAGCCGATCCGCATGGCGCCGGACGACGACATGCTGCCCGACTTCATCCTGCGCGACACGTCGCCGCGCACCCACGTCGAGGTGTACGGCATGAACCTTGTTCCGGCCTATGAAGCCCGCAAGAAGAAGGAAAAGCGCGCGTTGCGGCTTGCGCGGGGAATTCCGGCGCTCGAATGGAATATCGATCGCGAGGCACTGGACAGTCTGCGTTTACCGCCGGTCGTCGACGCCGCCGCGACGACTTGACTTCCAGACGCTTGCGGCAAGCTGGCCTCACGAGCGCGGCCTTTTCCGCGCGATTTCACCGAGGTTCTCCATGCAAGGCAAATCCTTCTTCCTTGATCGTGTCATTTCCCGCTCGCGTGAGTGGCAATGTCGGTTCCCGGCGCTCATTGCTTCGAGCCATGAACCCGGATCGATTTCCGCTGGCCGGCAAATCGTCGCCGCGGTGACCGACGACGCCGGCATGCGCTGCGCCTTCTTCAGCAATCACGACTCGATACTGGACTTCAGCGCGACGTGGGGCGAGCTCGAAGCTGCCAATACCTAGGGATGGTGTTCAAAACAAATGACATAGACAAAAGCGCAAGGAACCCGGCAGGCTATGACTGCTGATCGTGATGGAACGCTGAGGCGATTGCACATCCGAACCCGCTACGTTCCGGCGTCTGACCCAAGACGGCGTGTCCATGCACCATAACCGCGTTTGCACGCCTAGTCGTGAACCGAAGAGTCATCGAAGAACCGCGACGTCAGAGAGTGTTGCGACCAAGATGCATCTTCATTCGTATTCGCGAACAGGCTGGCGCATTGCGTATTCTGATACACGATGGGCACCTCGCCGCACTATTCGAATTGAACTCTGCCGCCTTTTTGGTCAGCTCCGCAGGCGCTCCTCTATCGTCCGCGCGGCTCGAACGACCACCGACTTTACCGCGCGAGCGACTCGGTATGCGTAGAGTGTCAAGGCGCAACGGCAGGCGCGTTGGTCGGCTTTTGCCCGGCCGCTTTCTCTTGCGCGTTCTGCAGATTCTGCGGATAGTTCGTTTGGTTTCCTACAGGGCTGTACCCGTTCTTTTCCAGCTTGCCAAGCTCAGCGTTTTTCTTCGCGCGGTGCGCTTTGCGGTCGGCCTTCTTTTGCGCCTTCATCTCTTGCTTCGACATAGCACTATTGGACGCGCCGACATCGGTTGTGGCAGCCTGAGCTTGCAACATCGAAGATGAGAGCAGGCTCAAAGCCACACCCGCTGAAACAGCAAAAACTGACAGTTGTTTGAAGGTCATATGTATCTCCGTGTGGATGCGCCAAGCGACGTGAGACTGCTCACGAACGATTTGGATAAGTTCAGTGGAAAAAGCGGGGCTCTTCGCATTGGAACGCTCGAACCATAATCAATGGGATACAAGGGTTAACCGCGAGGAGGTGATACGGCATAACGCTGAAAAGCTCGCGCACCTGGCTTTAAGGCGCTTTTTTCCTGATTTCGCGAAGGGGACTCCCCCTTCCGCTTTTTGTTCGAGCGTACGAGGGATATACACTCGGGCAAAATACACAAGCACAGTTCAGGAGACACGCCGAGCATGCCGCGCTGCCATCGCCCGTGCAACGCGCGACGAGCTGCTCCTCATGAGAGACGTTGAAATAAACTCACCTGCTTCCATGAGGGCCGACAGATCGACACCTGTGTGAAGTCCAAGCTCATGACACAGATAAACGACGTCTTCGGTAGCGACATTGCCGGTTGCTCCGGGCGAATAGGGACACCCTCCGATACCCGACACAGAACTATCGAAAGTCGCAACGCCCGACTGAAGGGCTGCGTATACGTTGGCGGTAGCCATTCCCCAAGTATCGTGAAAATGTCCGGCAAGAGCCGACACAGGGACATGCTTCGTGCACGCCTCGATCATGCGCCGGGCCTTTAGAGGCGTACCGGTGCCTATTGTGTCGCCCAGACTAATTTCGTAGCATCCCATGCGATATAGATGCGCCGTCACCGAAGCGACGCGCAGCGGATCAATCTCCCCTTCGAATGGGCAACCCAAGACGCACGAAACGTAGCCACGCACGCGCACACCTTCCCGTCGTGCCTTTTCGATGACCGGCGCAAACCGGTCAATGCTCTCGACGATCGAACAATTAATGTTTCTTTGCGAGAAGGTTTCCGAGGCGGCAGCAAAAACAGCAACCTCGTCGCACCCGGCCTCCAGGGCGGCGTCGAGCCCCTTCAGGTTCGGAACCAGCGCTGAAAAAGACACTCCATCCCGACGCCCGATTTCGCGAAGAACCTGGGCCCCGTCGGCCATCTGCGGCACCCATTTGGGGGAAACAAAAGCAGCGGCCTCGATATGGGTCACACCGGCGTTCAAGAGTCTTCGAATCAACTCGATTTTCGTCGAGGTCGGCACAAAGGCGACCTCGTTCTGCAAGCCGTCACGAGGACCAACTTCGACAATCTTGATGTTGGGGGGAAGCTGTTGATCAGACATCGTACTGTCCTCCAGCCTGAGCCCCAAACAAACCGATGCGATCTGGCTCGAGCTCAATCTTCCCGGTCGCCGTCCGGTAGACGTCGGCATCGGGTGCACTCGTGACCGTCGGGACGTTGTGTGCATGCAGCGCCATACTGCCGCACTGGACCGCCTCCGGGGACCGCATGCCCCGTGCCGTAATATTTCCATTCAGGCGTCCGGTTACGCTGATCTGGCCAGGCTCGTGATCCGGTCTTACGTGCGTGACGCGTGACATGTGGCACTCAGGACCACGGGTCCTGGTCACACCGTCGCCGAGCCCGGCACTCGTCGCCATCTTGATCATGTTAGCGGGGGCTCCCAATTTAGCCTTCCAACGGGAGCCTAGGGAGAAGTCGCGGGCAGTCAAGACATCACGAGTGATACGCCGTACGCTTTGAACTCCGGACTCCCTCATGCTGCGGTCACGGCCAATCTGCACGGTGTGGCAACTCTTCTCCAGCTCGATCCGTTCGCGCTTGTGCCCCAAGACCGGGAGAGGAGCATCGTACCGATCGAGAGCGTCAAGATTCTGCATGCGTCAGGACTCCGATGGTTGAGGACTTTTGTCGTGCGGCGGCTTGCAGTGGGGTCGGGCTTTAACATGCCTGCCAGCTGGCTCAGAAGAAGTGCATGATCCCCACGCGCAAAATGAGCTGCCGCGCACTATCCGACGGGGTCACCGTAAGCACGGAGGCAACCGCCTGCTGCCCTGTCGAGTCGGTTCCACCCGCCATCACGTAGGTTCCCAGGCAGTAAATGTCGGTGCGCTTGGACAATAGATAGTGGACCGCAGCGTTGAACTGGTTATAGTGCGCGGGCGGCTTGCCATTGACCGCACCACCGGTCAGAAAATCGTAGGCGCCTGTCACCGCGATCGCCGGCGTCACATAGTAGCGAGCATAAGTCGCATAGCTGTTGAACACGGCGGTCCCGCTATATCCGAACGGGTTGGTCAGCGACAGCGTCCCCGACGCCGGATCGCCAAGCCCGCCAAAACGGATATTCGAGTAATTGGCGCCGACTGCAAACGTCGAGTTTCCATACTGAGCGCCCGCTCCAATTACCTGGTACGTGCTGGCAGACGCAAAGCCACCATACACCGGATTGCCCTGCACGCCAGTGGTGGCGCCAAGATTGTTGGCGGTCGTCGAACTGAGCTGATTATTGCCGAAGAAGGACTGATTCGGATTGTGTACTTTCAAATAGGCAGCCCCGACCTTGATCGGACCTTGCGCGAATGACGCGCCAAATGAGTAAATGCTGTTTCTCGACGTCGACCCCGCTACACCACCAAAACTGTACATGCCACTCACGACGAAGCCATGGTATGGCGCACTCGTCAACTTCACGGCGTTGTTGGTCCGATAGGTGTTGGCGAAATTGTCGATATCGTTACCATGAGACGTATAAGTACCGCCGCCGCCCGACGCGGCGGCCGTCAATGGCCGGAGAAAGTCAACTACCGAGTCATACTGGCGTCCGAGTGTCAGAGTGCCATATGGAGCGCTCAATCCAACGAAAGCCTGCCGCCCAAAAAACGTACCCCCTTCCTGCAGCTTGCCGGTGCCAACATCCATGCCAGATTCAAGCGTGAATATCGCCTTGTACCCTCCGCCCAGGTCCTCAAGACCGCGCAGCCCAAACTGGTTACCCGCCATCACGGTGCTGCTTGTGGAATATAGCGCGCGTCCCACACGCTTCCCCGAAGAATCGATGGACTGAGCGTTGTTAGTGTAATTAAGGCCCTGGTCGATGATCCCGTAAATGGTCACCGAAGACTGCGCGACCGCATCGGTCGATACAAGGATAGCAGCCGTAATTGGTATCAATAGAACTCTGAGTTTCATCACTTGTCTCCTGTTATGGTATTTCACCAACACGACGGTCCCCTGCCGTGATCACACGTGGTGATTGGCGATGTCTTTGGTTGACGGGAATACCACTCGGTAATTATTTTTAATTAGTAAAGCTAAGTTAACACTTAAAACCAAGGTTTGATCTACAACACGACATTCGACCTGCGTCGTATCCTTACTCGCCAGCACTGAATTGAGCAGCGTTGCAAGACTCACTGCCAGCTTCTGCTGGCGGAAGCGCGCGTTCAATTTCCAGATCGGTACCCCGCGTTTCGGGCAGCCAGATAACGCCCACCACAAATGTAATCGCGATGATTCCGACCGGATACCATAGCCCAGCGTAGATATCACCACTGGCCGCCACAATCGCGAATGCAGTGGCCGGAAGAAAGCCGCCGAACCAGCCGTTGCCAATGTTGTACGGCAAGGAGACCGCGGTATATCGGATGCGGGTGGGGAACATCTCCGCCAGCACGGCCGCTACGGGTCCATAGGTCGCTGTGATGAGCAACCCGAGCGTGATCAGGATCAGGATCGCCATGCCCCAGTTGATCTGTGCGGGATCGGCGCGAGTCGGGTAGCCCGCTTCGGCCAGCGCGCCAGTCAGCGCTGCGGTAAAGCGCGCCTGCTCCGTCTTCGCTTGCGGACTGGTTGCGGCATACGCCGGAACAATGATGTCCCCGATGTGGATCAGCGCTGGCGACAAACCATCCGACTTGACGTTGCGGTAGCTGAGACCCGCTCGCGCAAGCGCCTGTTTCGCTATATCGCAGGAGCTCGTAAAGCGGGCAGTTCCGGTCGGATTGAACTGGAATGAGCACTCTGCTGGATTAGCGACGAGTTCAATCGGAGAGCGTCTCAGCGCGCGCTCGAGCGCAGGATTGACGTAGTGCGTAAGCCCTTTGAACAGGGGGAAATAGGCGAACGCGGCGATCAGCAATCCGATCATAATCACCGGCTTGCGGCCTACTCGATCTGACAGCGCTCCGAACACGATGAAAAGCGGCGTGCATACGATCAAGGCAACGCCAATGAGTATATTCGCCGTCATGATGTCGAGCTTGAGCGTCTGGGTCAGAAAAAACAGGGCGTAGAACTGCCCCGTATAAAGAACAACAGCTTGCCCGGCTACCAGCCCGAATAACGCAATCAACGAGAGCCGTAGATTCCGCCATTGTCCGAAGGCTTCCTTGAGAGGAGCCTTCGATGCTCCGCCCTTCGCTTTCATGCGGCTGTACACGGGCGACTCATGGAGCTTCAGCCGAATCCACACCGAGGCGGCCAGCAGGAGGGCCGACAAGAGGAAAGGCACGCGCCATCCCCACGCGGCGAAGGCTGCCTCTCCCACGCTGTAGCGCACTGCGATGATTACGACGAGTGATAGCAGCAGGCTAAGCGTGGCGGGAGTTTGAATCCACGCAGTCCATGCGCCCCGTTTGGCGTTGGGCGCATGTTCTGCGACATATGTCGCCGCACCGCTGTACTCCCCTCCAAGCGATAAACCCTGCAGCAGGCGCAGACCGATAAAAAGAATCGGCGCCGCGATGCCGATTTGATCGAAGCCCGGTAGCAGGCCAATTAGAAACGTTGAAATCCCCATCACTGAAATCGTAAACAGGAATGTATATTTGCGGCCGACCTTGTCGCCGATACGGCCGAACACAATTGACCCAAATGGGCGCACCGCAAAGCCCGCGGCGAAACTCAGAAGGGTAAAAACGAACGCGGCGCCCGGATTGACGCCCGAGAAAAAATGTCTGCTGATGATGACTGCGAGAGAACCGGCGAGATAAAAATCGTAGGCCTCGAAGACCGCGCCGAGAGACGATGCCACGAGGACAAGCCGGTCGTCACGCGAAATGCGCGTGTCCCGGATAACGTTGCTAGTCATTCCTGTCTCCTTCCGGCAGCCGCTGCGGGCAGCCTTGTTATTTAACGGTACGTGAGCATGTGCGCACGCAGCACGTCATGTTTTCTTGCGTCTTTGCTTCGGTGCGATGCCAGATGCGATCAGCGCGCGGGTTGCATCCGTGTCGTAGCCCGCCTCTCGCAAGACTGATTCGGTATCGGCAGCGAAGCCGGGGGGAGCTGTGCGAACAGAGCCTGGCGTACGTGACAGCTTGACGGGAATACCAACACCCAAATAGCCGGGAAGCTCAGCGATCATCTCCCGCGCGAGAGTGTGGGGATGCTGAAATACATCCGCTACCGAATTAATTCGCGACGCCGACACGCCCGCCTCTGTCAATCGACGGCACAGCTCCGTCGCATCGATGTCGCGTAGAACCGGCTCGATTTCCGCGCGCAACGTCGCGCGATTCTCGACCCGGGCACGGTTAGTCACAAAGCGAGCATCAGTAACCAGATTCACGCGGCCAATGACGTTGCAAAATCTCTTGAACTGCCCATCGTTGACCACGCCGATAAAGACGTCGCCCCGCGCGGCTGCGAACGTGTCATACGGCGAGATGTTGGGATGCGCATTGCCCGTGAGAACCGGCGTGTTGGCCGACGCGAACCAGTTGGCAGAGTGTGGATGCAGAAGACCCAGCGCAGTGTCGAATAATGATGTATCGACAAGCTGCCCCAGTCCCGAGTGCGCCCGCTCAGCTACTGCCAGCAGGATTCCAACTACCGAAGACAGCCCGACCGCAGTGTCGACAATTGGTATGCCAATGCGGGTCGGGCCTGACTCGCGATGGCCGTTGATGCTCATCAGCCCGCAGAAAGCCTGCAGCACCGCGTCGTAGCCAGGCATCGCGGAAAGTGGACCACTGCCGCCAAAACCGGATATGCGACAGTAGATAAGACGCGGAAAACGTTGCTGTAGCGCGCTGCTGTAATCCAGCCCCCATCTCTTCATCGTGCCGGGAAGAAAATTTTCCACCAGCACGTCGGCGTCGGCGAGAAGCGTGAGGAGTACCTCACGTCCGCCCGGCTCAGACAGATCTAGCGAGATCGCACGCTTGTTACGATTCAACCCCTGAAAATACGCGGCGCTGTCTCCTACGAAGGGCGGCCCGAGTTCACGCGTTTCGTCACCCTGCGGCGGTTCAATCTTGGTAACCGCAGCGCCATGATCGGCGAGAATCTGGGCTGCGAAAGGACCCGCCAGGACTCGCGACAGATCGAGTACTTTTAAGCCATGCAATGCACCGCGGGCGTCGCTTCGTTGGTTCGGCGGATTCTCTCGCGTCTCGGTCATCCATGTCTCCGTTTTGATGGAATATTGACGTGACGGGCCGTTATGTTCGGCCCTGAATTTGCCGCATCAACCTCGACTCGGCAATTCCACGACGCCACCTCCCAGCACCGACAGTTCATCGTCCTGATTCCGCCCTTCCTGCTCGATCTCAATCAGGTGACGGCCGTCTTCAACGAACTTGCGCTTCACCTTGCCCTTGATGAACAGCATGTCCCCTTGCGGATTATGGCGGCGAATCTTACACGTTGCGCGGCGCAGAAACCCGTCATCGCCCATCCAGTTCGTCAAGTGGTGCGTGAGCCACGAACAGCGTTCAGGACCGTAGTCGTATGCGCCAGGAGCACCGACGCGAAGCGCGAAGTCCTCTTCCCAGTGCACGCGCTCGGGGCAGTCCGGAATGCCAAAGCGGTTTTTGATGCCGACGCCGGGATGGGCGTCGATCAACTGCCACGCGAGCTTGTTTGCACGGATATACAGGCCACCCCAACCCTGAGCGTAGGCAATGAAACCCGTGATAGTCATCGGTCCCTTGAACATCACCGGCAGTTCTTCGCCTTCCGTGACGTCTTCCCAATATCGGGTTCGGGAACCCCGCACTTCCTCTTTACGGTAGAGGTCGTAGGCAGCGGCGAGCTCTTCCTCTGTGTAAATGCGTTGCGGCCGCGACTTCACGTCGCTGTATTTCGTACCCTGCTCCCGCGCGTGATCGCGCTCCGTGCGGAAGCACCAGCTATCCGCATCTGCGACAAGGTCGCCTTCCTGGTTGTAGAAATCGACGTGGTAAATCTGCTGTATCGCACGGCCGGCAAAGCGCGTCTCGTGCTCGATCAGGTCCTTGAGCCGCGCCTCGGTACTGATCACGTCATTGCGCTTCACCGTCTTGTGCCAGTTCCAGTCAGCGCCGGACCACATGGCGTGCACGCCCGGCAATCCGCCGACATAACCGGAGACGATACGACTCGTCGTAAACAGGAAGCTCGGCAATGCAACGATTCCTTCGTGCCGGCTCTGCGCCGCGTAGTTCGGATCGCACCAGAGGGGATTGTCGTCCCCGATACCGTGCGCGTAATGGCGAATGTTGTCGCGTGTCGCTTCATAGCACCATGGCTCTGCGGTAGCGCCAACCTCGACACCAATTCTTTTGCTCAACTCTTCCAGACCCTTTTCAGTGATCTTGGGGAACATTGTCTGATCTTCTGCCATCATTTCTCCTGGTGATTAACTGGTAATTTCCGACGTGACCCGTTCCCGGTCACGGAGCATCTTGCGATTGACCTTACCTGCCGGATTCTTTGGAAGCTCGGTCACATACTCAATGACGCGCGGGTACTCGTGCTGACTCAGACGCTCCCTTACGGAATCCTGAATTTCCTTTGTAAAAATTTCGTCGCCGGGGCGCTCGGCAACCACAAATGCTTTGACGACCTGGCCACGCAACGGATCGGCCACTCCAATCGCCGCTGTCTCCCGGACGTCCGGATGCTTCAGGACGGCGTCCTCGATTTCCACCGCGCTAATGGTCCAACCTGCTGAGATGATCACGTCGTCGGCGCGGCCGCGATGATAGAAATAACCGTCTTCGTCGATCCGTCCGAGGTCTTTCGTCGAGACCCATTCTCCGCCTCGCCAGACAGCAAGTTCGCCCGTGACATTGGGACCACACGGGTGGCCGCTTGTATCGTGGACCTCGACGCGCACGCCCGGGACCGCCTTGCCGAGGGACCCCGCCTTCACCGGAAAATCGTTAGCGCCCGGATAGCTGACGAGAACCACACCAATCTCGGTTGTGCCGTACATACTGCACACCGGGCGCCCAAAAGTGTGCTGTACGAACTCCATCGTCTCGCTATCGATCGGCTCGCCGGTAAATGACAACTTTTCAATCACATAGCTATAGCGGTGAGCAATGCCTGAGTTTCTGATCATCCGGTAGTGGGTCGCGGCCGCAGAAATATTCACGAAACGATGTTCATGCAGCGCCTTCAGCAGCCGCTCTGCGGAGAATCGCCCCGAATACACGCCGATGGTCGCGCCCAGCGCAAGCGGCGCCAGCGTGCCGTGCCAAAGCCCATGCCCCCACGCCGGCGAAGAAGGACAAAAGAATCGCTCGCCAGGGCGCACCCCGGTTCCATATAGGGCCGCTCGCAAGACCATGACCAGTGCACGATGCGTGTGACGCACGGCGTCGGGCAATTCTCGCGTCGTGCCAGATGTGTACTGAAATATCGCCAGGTCGTCGCTATGCGTAACGGCGGTGAACCGACGCGGAAACATTGCCAGCTCATTTAACCAGTCGATGTCGGCGATGACTGTTTTGACGTTGTCCATCGTCGCCGCGACGGCTGCTTTCGTTTCGTTGGTGATCAGGATTCTCGGTTCGCAGTCCTGAACGCGAAGCCGAAGCCCATCGGGACCGAAGAGCGTGAATAGCGGTACCGCGATTGCGCCGAGCTTCAGTACGCCAAACAGCGACGCATAAAAAGCGAGCGATGGTTCGAGCATGATTCCGATTCGGTCCCCAAGACGTATGCCTTGGGCGTGCAAGTAGTGCGCGACCTGCGAGGACGTTTCTGATATCTCACGAAAGCTCAGCACTTCGTCGTGCCCTTCAGCGTGCGCGATGATGACCGCAGTTCGGTCCTGATCGACGTGTCTGTCGATACACTCGTGGGCGATGTTCAGAAGAGGAACCTCGCCGTCGACGAGCTCCCATAACTTCTGCGCGCTAAAGTGCTGCTGAGCATCGGCATAGGACGTGTATGCCGTGAGTTTGGTCATGTGGATGTGTCTCCTGTTTTTGCTGAGTCATCTTGCTGAACTCACTTTAGGCAGCTCTTGCATGTTTGTCAAATAGAATGTATGTTTGTCTATATACAATCGGAGGAAGAATGACGGTTCTTGATCAACCAGATGTAAAAGAAAAAAAGGCTGGACATCGGGTCCGCCCGGTGCCTGCAGTTACGCGTTCCATTGCGATTCTGCGATTGCTTGGCACGAGTGCGGCGCCACTAGGGGTCAAGGCAATCGCGGACGAACTCGGCCTCGTGCCCAGTACCTGTTTGCACATCTTGCGAGTGCTTGTCGAAGAGGAACTTGTCAAGATCGACCCGTCGACCAAGCGTTATTCCGTGGGCCCGGGCATGTTGTCACTCGCGCGCAGTGCACTGAAGAGCGGTGGTTTCAGCGATCTCGTGCAACCGCTCCTCGACGATCTGGCTTCGCGGTATGGCGTCACGACACTGGGCGTCGAACCAAGCGGTCTGAAACACATGGTGGTGAAAGCAATGTCCACGCTGGAGCTAACAGTCAGCTTGCGCGTCGAACTGGGCAGCCGCTTTCCCGCACTGATCAGTGCAACCGGTCGTTGCGTCGCCGCGTACGGCGACTACACGCCGGCAGATCTTCAGAGCGGATTCGAGGCGTTGCGGTGGCAGAACCCTCCCGATTTTGATGCCTGGCTGAAAGAGGTCGACCTCACCCGCAAGCGCGGCTACGCGGTCGATCGCGGTAATTACATTGCCGGTGTGACGGTGGTCGCGGTGCCGGTACTGGACTCCAGACAAAGGATGGCGTTCGGTCTTGTCGCAGTCGGTCTCGCGAATCAACTCAACGCGACCCAGGTGAGCGCCATTGCTGCCGACCTGGTGAAAGCGGCGAGCGAGCTTGCATCGACTGTGGTTGCGGTGCGCTAATCATGACGCTCTTCGAGATGAACGCGCGGCTGGAACAGCAGGGTTGGCGCCAGCACGAGCCACGGGGCTTTACCGGCCTGGTGGGTCCCCTATGGAGCCGAGCCGACCAGGATTTGCTTACGTTCGGCCTGGTTACTGGAGAACAGCATCTGAATCCGGCAGGTTTGGTGCACGGAGGCACGCTGACCACACTACTCGACCACGTACTCAGTACCGCTGCATGGCAAGCAACCGGACGTTTGCCATGTGTAACGGTCCAGCTGGATGCGCAGTTTCACTCATCTGTGAGAGCCGGAGTGTTTGTGGAAGCGCGCGGGGAAATCATGAGGAAAACCCGGGATATCGTGTTTGCACGTGGCGAGCTGGTCGTTTCCACAGCCCGTGTATTGACCGGCAGTGCTTTATTAAAGATTCTGCGTTCAGCCGATACGAAGTGAAAGGCGCTCCCTCATCTACCGAGCGCCTGACCAAATCAAAACTACTTACTCGCCGCAAGTACATGCATCAGCGGTAAGCGAGCGTTCGGTATGTCTCTCCATCCATAAGCGGCGCGACGCGTCTTTTCGAACGAGTTAATTTGCGGGGCAAAAGGGTAGGCCAGTTCGATCTGGTGAAGAATAAGCTGATTGAGTGGGCGGCTCTAGCACCCAACGCGCGGGAACGCAACGCGCTTGATCACTTCATCACCCGTCAGTACGACCAGCTTTATCGCGAACTCGATGTGCGGGCACATTCGAATTCGCTGAACTCGGACCGGCTGCTGCTGCACTGGATTCTTTACGTGGACCACACGGTCAAGAGCCGGAACGAAGTGCTTGCGAGACTTGGAGAGGAGCTTCAGAAAGCGCGCGATGAGCGCAAGCTCACCAACTGGATTGAGAATTACCTGAATGACCTTGGGATGGTGTTCAAAACAGTTGAGTTCTGATGTTCAAAGGGAACATTGCCTGGCAGAATGAGCGCATGAAACAAGCCAACCTGCCCCTTGACCTGAGTGACCGGCGCACGCGCAAGCGAGCGTTCCTCGACGAAATGGAACACGTAGTGCCGTGGAAGGATTTCGTGGCGCTGATTACGCCGCATGCCCCGCGCAAGGCGACAGGGCGCAAGCCGTTTCCTGCCGAAGCGATGCTGCGCGTTCACTTCCTTCAGCAATGGTTTGGCTTGAGCGACGTGGCGATGGAAGAGGCGCTTTACGACGTCCCCCTTTACCGCGAGTTCGCGGGACTGGGTGGGATGAGTCGCTTGCCCGACCGGGTCAGCATCCTGAGATTCCGGCACTTGCTGGAGCAGCACCAACTGGCCGGGCAATTTCTGCAAACGGTGAATGCACAGTTGGGCGCGAAAGGTTACTTGCTCAAGGAAGGTACGGCCGTCGATGCCACGCTGATTGCCGCGCCCAGTTCGACGAAGAACCAGGATGGCAAGCGCGACCCGGAAATGCACCAGACGAAGAAGGGCAATGAGTGGCACTTCGGCATGAAGTGTCATATTGGCGTGGATGCCGACTCGGGCCTGGTTCACACGGTGGTCGGCACGGCGGCCAACGTCCACGATGTCACGCAGGCTCGTGCGCTGCTGCACGGCAGGGAAACGCAGGTGTTCGGCGATGCGGGTTATCAAGGCGCAGAAAAGCGCGAGGAAATGCAAGGCATTAAAGCCCGATGGAACATTGCGATGCGTCCGGGCAAACGTCGGGCCCTGGACAAGAACACACCGGTTGGCAGGCTGCTCGACGAGTGCGAGCGACTCAAGGCAGGCATCCGTGCGAAGGTCGAACACCCGTTTCGCGTCATCAAGCGGCAGTTCGGTCATGTGAAGGTGCGCTACCGTGGGCTGATGAAGAACACGCAGCAGTTGCACACGCTGTTCGCGTTGAGCAACCTTTGGATGACGCGCCACCGGATTCTGCAGGCGCGGGGATGAGCAACCCGGAATGGCTGGAATATGCGCTACTGCGCTGCGCACATCCCGGAAACCACCTCGAATCTGCATGCTACGTTTTCATCCAATTCGCCTGACGGCCTTTACGCTGGCAGTGGGCGACCAATTTGACTGTTTTGAACACCATCCCTAGTGGTATTTCGCGCGCCGCTGGAATTTCTGGATCGGCAGTTCCGAGCGGGACCTCCGTGCGATTCGGGGCAACAACGATGAGCGCCTGAATGGCCAGATCATCGACGCGGGCGCCATCGACCGGTCCGATCCCACCCTGTTTCTCGCGTTCCTTGATCGGGTTGAAACCCGCGCTCGTGGGCACGTTCATGTCGTGCAGAGCAATTTTATTGTCGAGGCCGTATGAGCGAGAACTCGAGCATCGAATGGTGCGACCACACGTTCAATCCGTTTGTCGGATGCACGAAGGTGTCGCCGGGCTGCGACAACTGCTACGCCGAACACCTGATGGACACGCGACTGCACAGGGTCGTGTGGGGCTCACACGGAGCGCGCGTGCGCACGTCGCCCGCGAACTGGCGCAAACCGGTTCAGTGGAACGCCACGCATGATGATTTCTTCGCGAAGCACGGGCGGCGCCAGAGAGTCTTTTGCGCGTCGCTCGCGGACGTGTTCGACAACGCAATCGATCCGCAATGGCGCACCGACTTGTGGGAACTCGTGGCTTCCACACCGAACCTCGAATGGTTACTGCTCACCAAGCGGATATCCAATGTATCGGGCATGGTCCCCATCGCCTGGCTGGCGAACGACGGCTGGCCTGCGCACGTGCGAATCGGCGCAACCGTAACCAGCCAGCTCGAAGCGGATCGTGACATTGACCGGCTAACCGCGCTTGCCTGCCCGAACTTTCTCAGCATCGAGCCACTGCTCGGCCCGGTGAATCTCCGCCTGAGTGAGCGCGCCGAAGCCGGACAGCGGGTTGATTGGATCATTACCGGCGGTGAGAGCGGTGCCGGCGCACGTCCCGCGCATCCAGACTGGTTCCGGTCGATCCGCGACGAAGGTGCGCGCGCCGGCGTTCCCTTTCTTTTCAAACAGCACGGCGAATGGGTACAGACTGATGCCGTCCCGGGCGGCGACCTCGACAGCGACATGGACCGCGGGCTTGTGAAGATCGTCAGGCCGACAGGCGAGAACGACGGACATTTCCGCCGCGGCGACGCGCTGATGCGCCGGGTCGGCAAAAAGGCGGCTGGACGGGTGCTCGATGGCTGTCTCCATAATGAATTCGCTCAGAGTCGATAATCGGAAAGTGATTCGTCAGATAAATCGACGTATTAACTGAAAGCTTAATGGGGCACTTTTCTAATTCGCCCCGAACAGCAATAATTCGATCTCATCAGATCGCCTTATCCCAAATAATGATTGAGCAACTCTACCCGTGTGACCATTGCGGCGGCCGACCCACACTAGGCTATTCACAGCGGGTCGTCGCGCAGATTGGCGATAACGAGTTTGACTATGGCCGCTTTGGTCGGCAGGCGGGACCGCCAGTCATCGGCGACGTGTTGCGCCGCCCGCTGAGCGCCCCGCAAACCGAGAAGATCGTCTGTATCTATTGCGCTGGCTGCGGAATGATGACGCCGTGGGAGGCCTCGGGCGATAGTGAAAAAGCCGCGATGGGCAGGGCCGCAGTGGTATGGAATCACCGCCTTAACCGACCAAAGACCACGACCGGCGAACTGCGCGATCTGGTCGAAAAGGAGCTCGGCGCTTGCGATGCGCAGGTTGTCATCGATCTGATGGCTCGCATTGACGGAAACTGGGAGGAATGCGGTCCGCTTCTCTCGATACTGGCGAAGCGGATCGTAGACGCAGCAGTTGTCACGCTTGAGACCTGGCCAATCTCACCGGTGCTCGAGGACGCGGCGCGCTATCGCAAACTCGTCCAGCTCGCCAAGTGGGTAGATATCGACGGCGAACGGCACGTCCAGTTTCCGCGCATCCCTACGCCGAAGGAACATCAGGACGCACTGTTCGAGGACCGCATCGCGTTTGCGGTTGACGCAATGCCAGACCGTGACCGTTGGTAAAAATCCGGGAACCCAGATGTCCCGGTCCTACGCGACGCAGGATGCCGCAATTCTTGTGTTTTGCCTCAAGACGTTTTTGCCAGTCATGGCGTTGTGCGCGGCACTCGCGCTGTATGCAAGTGAACTGCCGTGGCTTGCGAAAGCGTACCTCCTCGTCATCAATGCGGTCACGTTCTGCGTCTACGCGTACGACAAGCACCGCGCGATCAGAGACGAGTGGCGCATCCCCGAACTGCATCTGTACGTATTGAGTCTCGCGGGAGGCGCGATCGGCGCGGAGCTCGGGCGCCGACTGTGCCGCCATAAGATCAGAAAATGGAGTTTTACGTTGGTGATCTCCATCGGGCTGGTCGTATTGGGCATCGTCGCAGCATCAGGCCTGAAGCAGGCGAAGCTTCCTGCGCCGAACCACGCCAGCCCTACCCGTCACATCGCGTCAAGCCGAACCCCCGTCAATTCATTGTCGTAGGGCGCCCGCGCGTAACTCGCCCTAACGAACGGAATCAAAAAAAAGCCGGCTTTCGCCGGCTTGAAATGTTCTAGCGTTTTCCGAGGGCCGCCGCCAGAACCTGAGAGACCGATTTCATTATGAAGGCCGCGTTCTCTCCGTCTGTGCGCAAACAACCCCTAAATGCGACATCATTTCGGCGCGTTGCGATGCGGCTCACTATGCATCCGCGCCCATGATGCGGTACAGCGCTTGCCGGGAGATGCCCAGCGCCTTCGCCGCATGGGATTTGTTTCCTTGCGCACTTAGCAACGCTTCACGTACCGCGTCCGCGCCCGGCTGCACCTTTTGTAGACGCTCCTGCGTTGCAAACGTCGACAGATAGGCATTCGCCTTCGTCACTCGACTGTGCCCACCAGCCTCCACCACGCGGCGCATCGCCTGTTTGTGCAATTCCGGGTCGGGCTTTACACCCGCACGCTTGATCGGTGCCGGCACTCCGCTCTCTTTCTCGTAGAGCACTTGCAGATAGGCGTGCCGCAGTCCGTGGCTCGTCACGCCCAGTCCGCTTTTCGTCACGCCGTGTTTGGCCAGCACGTAGTAATACCAGTCACGCCACTGCTTCAATGTGCGCTCCGCTGGAACCGTGGATCCGGTCAGCCCGTTCGCGAGACCCGCCGCTTCCACGAGGATTGCTACTTTCGCGTCAATCGGCACCTCACGAGGTCGCCCACCCTTTGTGCCGCGCGTGACCGCGAGGGTCTGCGGATTCTTCACCGCTTGCGCTGGCCGCAGCATGAAACTTTCCTCGACGCGCAGGCCGAACGCCGCCTGGAGTTTCAGCTGGACCGCCGTATACGGACAGGTGGCCGCAATCTCGTCGATCTTGGCCGTCGCATCAATGTCGTGCGCGTCCCATGACTTGTCTTCCGTCGCCACGTAGCTCCGCACAAGGCCATGCTCCCGCCGGTCAACATAGTCGGCCAGCGTTCCGACGAGGTTGCTCTTGCCCATCCACTGCGCGATCGCACGCAGGTACGTCAGCTTGTTCTCGATTGTCCCGCCGCCCTGCCCCGAACCGACCCAGTGCTTTACCAGATACTCGACGTGCTTGGCTTTCAACGACCACGGCGACTGCAACGCGAATCCACCCGCTTTCAATTCGACGAACGATTTGCACAGCGCTGTCGCGCGTCGCTCCTGCGTTTTGATCGACAACGCCTTGTTGCTGATACGCGTGCCGCTATGGATTTGCGCGACGTGTTCGTCGAACAGTCGCAGCATCGCGTCACGAAACTCAGGCGATAGCGCATACCCTTTCACTATCGCGCGCACATTCAAAATCGCAGCCATCGATTCACCCCTACGTTTCGCTTCGCGAATCCGCCCGGCCCTTCCCGTTGTTTGCCCCGGCGACCGATCCAGCACCCCTACCTGATGCCGCCTTCGACCGTCGCCATGTTCCGTTGCACCGCATTCACCGCGGCTTCGCCGATTTCCCCCGGCGCTTGGGTCCTGCCTTCCTGTCCTTTAGCGATTCCATCCGATCAGCCCGTTGCATGGAAAGAGCATGCAGTCCGACTGTCCATCCTGCTGCTGTGCCTGAGGAATCCGCGCTTCGCGAAAGCCTCCTGCTGGCGTGCGACGCGTCCTGCCGTCGCGCTGCGCGAAACCTCCGCGCGGTGCAGCTTCGTGGCTACCCTGCCAGCCTGACGCTTGCGCGTCTCGGGTCACCCGCCTTGCGGCGTTGGCGACTCCGGGCTAAGTGCCGGGTAATTCCTGTTGCGCATTTGCTTTTACGGCTGCGCCTACCGTTCTGTCTTACGTACAGGGAATCGCGGTGTCCGGTCTCTTCCGGTCCGCAGGAGTTCCCCCGCCCCAAAGCACACTCATGTCCGCCGCCGTGTATCGGGCTTCCTGAGTGCACCCAGCGTCGTGTGCTGTAAGGGCGCGTACAGACGCAGACAAGGCCACTTGAACTGTCCGGTGTCCGGCTGTCCACATGTCCTCATTGCGTCACATCGCGGCAAACCGCCGCCAATCCTATGGATATCGCGGTGTCCGGTGGTCCTCATGGTGGACCAGCGTGGACTTGATCTGATTCAGAAAAAGGCCGCATCAGTGTGCAGCCCGGTCACTTCGGAATTTCTGCCCCGTTGCGGACCTGGGGAATAGACGTGACAGTGCCTTGCACTCCGTTTCGATGCGTCAGGGACGCGGTAGGTAAAGACACGATACGGGCGAACCGTCCAGCGATTATGGGCAAAAGCTGGGCGGAACCTGCTGGCTTTCGTTGACTTGACTTTGCGGTGTGCTCGATAGACTTGAAACCAGGCATAACTGACAGATAAGTGTCAGTTCGCTGATTTCGAAACTTCCCGCCGCGACCGAACTGACACTTTACTGTCAGTTTTCTGTTACTTCGGCGCGCAGTTCAAACCACCAGTCTGGAGCCACCTTGAAAACTTCCGTCTTTGCTGTCGATGTCGGTTACGGCAACACCAAGTATGCATACCGCGCAGCGAGCGGCACCGTCGCCACCGGCATGTTCCCTTCACTCGCGCCACTCGCCGCGAGCCGTTCCCTGTCGGGCCACGGCGACAGCGTGCTGGCCGCGCGCAAGGTGGCGCTCATCGTGATCGACGAGATCGAGTACGAGGTCGGCCCCGATGTCTCATTGACTGCTGCATATGGCAACACCGGTCGCGCGCTGTCCAACGACTTTGTCCTGTCCGAGAACTACGCCGCACTGCTGGCCGGCGCGATGCACTTCGCGGGCGTCACGCATATCGAACGCCTGGTGCTTGGCTTGCCGGTTCACAACATGCAGAAGTACTCCGAGGAACTGAAGAGCCGCTTCACGGGCACCCTGGATTTCGGCGTGGCGCGCGTGACGGTCGACAAGGTGGTCGTGATTCCGCAACCGCTCGGCTCTCTCGTATCCGCGTCCGGCAACCGGCAGAAAGAATTCGGCCGTGACAGTGCGCATCTGGTGGTCGACGTCGGCTACTTCACGACCGACTGGGTATACGCCAACGGCTTCACGATGGACGACAAGCGCAGCGGCGGCATCCCGGGCGGCGCATCGCAGGTCTACCAGCGCATCGCAGCGCTTCTCGCCCGCGACCAGGATGAACAGATTGACGACCTGGAGCGGATCGACAAGGCACTGCGCGAGCGCTCGCCATTTTTCTTCTATGGATCGGACATCGACCTCGATCCGTATCTGGAAAAGTCGCAGCCGCTGATCGCGGGCGTGGTGAAAGAAATGCAGAACAACGTCGGCCAGCTCACGAACGTGCGCTCGATCATTATCTCGGGTGGCGGCGCCGCGCTCTACGCGTCGGCAATCCGCAAGGCGTTCCCACGTGTGACGCTCGAAGTGATCGACGCGCCGTGTCTTGCCAACGCGAAGGGCTTCCTGGTTGTGGGCGAAGCTGGCCTCGCACGGGAGCGTGCGACCGCGAAAGCATGAGCGATAAATTCGACATGAAGCTGGTCATCGATTCGGTGACCACGCCACTTCTGCATGCGCGGCTCACTGCTGCGGGTTCCGCCCGCGAGCGCGCGGCGCTTCTACGCTCGCTGGCCGAATCGACGCTACGGGCATCCGAAGACTATCGAACCACAGGCGCCCGTTTCACGTCTGCGTCGCAACCCGACACACCGTGGCATGCGGCCCCTCCGGGAGTTGAAGACCGGGACGGTGCGAGAGCACCCGCGCACATCGCTTCGGCAGATGTCGTGGCTGTAGACCGTCCGGCAGTTTCCAGCGAGGCAACGATCGATGCGTTCGATCCTGACGCCATCGGAGATCAGTTCGCAGCGTTCTATTGACGCGAGCTTGACTTCGCGTTGTAGATGCGAAGATTAGTCATACCGGTGTTCAGGACGCGAGGCGTTATGCACCGGTGCACAAAACAAGGGGGTTGTATGCTCGAAGTGTGGGGAGTCATTCAGGCCGCATTGCACGGTCATCTGTCGGAGGTTGTGCATGACCCTCGCAACTGGCTGGGTCTGACGACGTTCATTGCGGTTTGCGTCGCGGGCTGGTACGCGGGTGACGTGGCGTTCGCTTTTACCGAGAAGCTGAAGGAGAAGGAGTGATGGATGCGCTCGACCGGCTGGTTCCGTACTACCGCGCGTTTAACCGCCTGCCGTTCGTCGTGCGCCGCATCCTGCTGGTTATGACGTTCCTCGGCAGCTTCGTGGTGGGTGTGAAGCTGTTCCCTCATTTCGAAAATCTTGGCTTGATGTTTCTCATGATCGCGTGGTTCGGCCTCGTGTGGTCCACGGGATTGTGGCGGCTATGGAAGCCCCTTGCGATCATTCTGGCGATCTGGCTGCGGATGAACTATTAGGACCAAAACCGATGGACGAAAAAAAAGCGGCACCCCATTTGTGTGGGGTGCCGCGTTCGTTTCAGGGGTATCAGTGAGGCCTCGCGGCGCTCACTATCGCAATGCGACGTGTACAAAAATCCCACGCCGCGTCGAACGGCTGGTCCCGACATACGAATTGCGCACTGCCCTCGCCTTTGCGGTCGATGACGTCGAACGCGACCGCATCGGACTTCTGCGCGGGCTGACGGCCACCAGCAGCGCCCGTCGTACCGGTAATTTCGAACCTGCCAACCAGCACGCGAAAAGAGCTCACTTTCTTCTCCAAAAGAAAAAAGGCCCGACGCGATATTCCCGATGGGGAAATATCCCCACCGGGCAAATTAAAGAGTTACCGGCCGAAGCCGGACGTTTTCAGACGGCGACTGCCGACTGCACGGCCCATTGCGACAGACGCTTTACAGATCCCGCGCTACCTTTCGGCTGAATACGCTCGCACCACTCGTCAACGAAGTCGGTACCGCGCTTCTTAGGTCGATGAATGATTGCCGTGTAGCCTTGCGCGCGCAGACGTTTCGCGAGATCAACTCCCGCTGCGACACCCACCGACTTACGCGTCTTCGGGTCCACCTCGTCAAAATCAACGAAGATGTGAACGGTGTGAATGCCGAGACCTTCCGGCACCACGAATTGCTTGAGCAGACCGCAATTCAGGCAGTTCCAGACCGGCACGCCAAAGATCATGTGCGCGGCGTAGACCGTTTCCAGTCCTTCACCGACACCGATCTCGCCGTTCACCGGTTCCATCAGCCGCACCGCCCCGCCCGCGAGCGGGTTGAGCGTCATGTCGTTTAGCTTGGCGTCGAGAATTTCGCCGTCGCTGGACACGATCGTCGCCTTTGCAGGCTTCGAACGATCCAGGAAGGTTCGATGCAGCGTACCCAGTCGGCCATCGGGCAATTCGTAACGCGCGAGGATGCCGGGCCACGTGCCGATCACGCGATGATCGTGCCGGTACTCCAGCATTCCCAGACGCAGCGCTCTGGACGGCGCCACCTTCAGGCCCGGAATCCGCGCGTCAAGGTATTGCATCGCCAGATCCCCGGCACTCAGCGGCTTCGACTGTTTTAGCATCGAGGTGAGCCGCTTCTCGACGTATGCGGGATCGGGCTTGCGCTTACGCGCTGGCGCAGGCGCCGCGCGCGAGGAGGACTTCGCGTTGGCACGTGCATCACTCAACGATCCACCGTTGAGTTCGCACATCAATTCACGAAACGTCATGCCGCTCACACGACAGATCATTTCGAGTCCATCACCGGCTTTGGGGTCCCCGTCATTGCAACGACGGCAAATCCAGTCGCCGCGGCCGTTCTTGTTGTCATAGGTGAAGCGGTCGGAGCCGCCGCACATCGGACACGGAGCAGCTCGACCGGTCAGCGAACTCTCGGGCACTCCATACTTCTGGAATAGCGAGAGCCACTGTGCCGGTGTGAGCTTCAGGTCCTTCACATTCATGGGTCACTCTCCTTTTGTATGGAAGTGGGTTAGGTCGATGCCTGAGACAGGCGTGAAGACGCGTGCTCAAAAAAGGCGTCCGCGCGCATTTGGCGGGCAGCTTTTTTCAGCAGACGGGTTCGGCTGGATCTGGCACGGGGATGCGCGGTAGAAGATGTCGAGCAACACACCCGAAGGTGTGTTGCATCAGCGATGGTGAGGATTTACAGGAAGGTAGGTGAGGCTTTTCGGGACCAGACTATCGACCATGCCACGCGGACACGGACCTAGAACGGAATCGAATCGTCCATTTCGTCAAAGCCACCACGGGTGCCGCTGTCGGTCCCAGGCTGTAGCCCGGTGCGACCAGCATTCGAACGTGCGGAAGTGGATTGCGAAGAACGAGTGCGGTCGGAGCCGTCGCTTTCATCGCGCTCGCCACCATTGCGGCCACCTAGCATCTGCATCTGTTCCGCAACGATTTCAGTCGAGTAACGGTCAGTACCGTCCTGCGCCTGCCACTTGCGTGTGCGGATCCGTCCTTCGAGATAGATCGACGAGCCCTTCTTCAGATACTCGTTGACGATCTCAGCGAGGCGACCGAAGAACGACACGCGATGCCATTCGGTTGCTTCTTTCATCTCGCCCGATGCCTTGTCCTTGTATCGATCGGTGGTTGCGAGCCGGATGTTGGCCACAGCGTCGCCGCTGGGCATGTAACGCACTTCGGGGTCTGCGCCGAGATTGCCGACGAGAATGACCTTGTTCACAGATGCCATCTAAAACTCCCTTATTTGGTAATTGACCAGAGCCACTTGTCCCACATGACCGGTTTGCCATCGCGCATCTTCGGAGCGCCCGTTGAGTCGAACGCCTGCACCTTGATTTTGCGCAGACGCCGAACCGAAACGGTGTCGCCGATTTCGCAATGAGATCCGGCGATCGCGTCTTTCAGACCTTCGCCTTGCAACGTCCGCTCGCCCGTCGTGTTGAGGATGTGAATAGCGAACGACGTGTAGAAACGCAGACCGTCTCCGTTGCGGCGCGGGAATTTCTCCTCGCCCCACGACAGGATGCGACCGGTTACTGCACTCGAGTCTGACGATTCGTGCTGCGAATGCGAGCGCGGGTGTGCCGGTTCGGGAAGTGCGTGCGCCCCAACGTCAGGTACGCGGCTCGACTCGCTCGTCGTGCGGCTTGCGGCCGCCGGTGTCGAAAGCTCGGACGCAGCCTTAAAGACTGGCTGTCCGGCGCTGCGAATCGCGACGACGATCGCGTCTTTGAGCGGACATCGATGCACGACCTTCTGGCTCCAGTGCGGCGCGAGATCCGGGAGGATCTTCAGGCCGAAACTGGTTTCCTGAGTCTGTTCATCGAACGCGGGTTCGAACTGCACGATGCGCTCTCCCTCGTCGACAAACAACGTGGGAACACCGGCTATCGTCATGTGCGTTTCATTTGCGGCGCCCTGCCCGATCACACGGGGTGACACGGACGAAGTCGCGCTTGAGGCCGTCGCGGTTGCCGATGGAGCCGACGCCGCTGCGGCAGGTGTGGGAGAAGCGGGAGTGGAAGGGGCCGGTTTGCCCGGAAAGATATCCGCGAGAACGCGGGTGAAGAAAGCTGCTGCGCTTGCCATGTTCTCTCCTATAACAAGCTGCCGAAGACAGCGCGCTGAAGCTCGCGCAGGTCGCGGGCCAGAAGCGGCGTGTCCAGGATGAAATCACGAAGAAACCGGACTTTCGTTCCGCTGACTTCGCACACGTGCACGTACGGAACCGCGCCGTCCCAATAGCCCATGATCCAGCCGAGGGTCGCGCCGTAGTCTCCCGCGTCGATCTTCTTGTTTCGAAGCCGATCAGAGATCAGGTACGCGCAGTCCATCAGCGATTCAGGCATCTTGTCGCCGCGACGGCTATCGCGTGCCAGCGATATCAGTGCATCGACCATTTTGTCGCGCACCGATTCACTCCACAGGTGGGGATCGGGCAACGGTTCAGGCCTGGGGATGAGGATGTGAACCGGCGAGGATTCGCCGAACATGTCGAGCTGCCAGGCAGCCACATGAGTGTTCATGAGATTGCTCCGGTGACGCCGGCAATCTCATACCCCGTGGCCGGGAATGGATTCCCGGCAAGGGTAGAGGCGTTGCCGCCGCGAGAGTCACGGCGGCAACGGGTTAAGACTGTCCCGCGCTAGCGGGAAGCCGTTTTAAAGGGAATGACAACGGCCGACTTGGCGTACTGCGGCGCCGATGCGACGTCGACAGCCGCATCGTTGGCCGCGTTAGCTGACGTCGGTACGTCGGTTGCCTTGACGGCCGGCGTAGCGGCAACGGTGACGGCTTCAGCAGCTTTCGCAGCTTCAGCTTTGCTCGCTTCCACTTCGGCAGCGTCGAGGGCCTTCGCCTTCAACACCATCTGCTTGTGTAACCAGCGCGCGCCGAGCAGAAAGAGAAAGGCCGCAACGAGAAACGAAGCGGCTGCCATGTACACCACAAAACACAGAGCGAACAGCTTGCCCGGCGATTTGATGGCGTCCTTGAAAAGATGCTTCAGCATTTTTCTCTCCAGAAGAATTACGTACACAGGGGAATGTCCGGACAACGTCCGGTGGTTTCGATGCTCTGACGAGCAGGGAAAACCGGCGCGAAGCGCTTTCCTGTGCGCCTGGGATGGGCGAACACGAAAATGCTCTTGCCGGTATCAATAGGGGAACGGGAATGACACAGAAGCAACGCGCGAAGGACCACTCACGCGTGTTCGATGCGTCAGGACGACGCGGGGATAGCCACAGGTTAGCGCGCGCACGTCGCGTGCAAACCGTGAATGCTCCCCAAAGCGATGCAGCTTATGCAACCGGCGCAGAGGGCGAGCGCGACCAGACGGTTAGCCGGTTGACCGTCTTAACCCGGAATGCTCGACAAAAACCGGTAGCTTTCTCGGATCATCTGAAAGCACATCGACAGAAATCGCTTAAATTCTTTGCGATCGCTCTCGAAATCGCCGCGGCTTGACTTTGCAAATTGCCTGGCAGACTGAAGACATCTCAATTACCGGTGTCCGCCATGCACACCTTCCTTTTCTTTGTCGCCCTTGCTGTTCTCGCATGGCGCGCTATTCGACGCAACCGACACTCCCGCACGATCGGCGCCCCGACTCCCCGTACCAGGAGTCAGGCGGCCGGCGAGGCTGGCGAGGCGGTCGTCCACACGGCGTTGCAACGAGCGCTGCAATGGCTTTGCGGCGATAACTTCTATGTTCATCCGACGCCGATCCTGCTGCACCACGCGCCGGGTTCGCCCTTTCCGACTGCGGAAGTCGACCATCTCGTGATTACGCCCTTCGGACTGTTCGTGATCGAGACGAAGAACTGGAGCGGCGCCATCGAACCGGGTCCGAATCCCGACACGGTGGTACGTATCGCCGCCGACGGCAGCTACGAGATCAGGCGTTCGCCAATTGCCCAGAACCGCTCCAAGGTTCAGTTTCTCCGGGCGGTCCTGCCTGGTATGTGGACAGTCGAAGGCATCGGGGTATTCGCAAATGAGCACTGCGCGATCTCGCCGGCCCTTCCGCTCGGCCTGATTCGCACCGCGGATCTCTCGCAGTGGATGCGCGCCGTGAAGACGCGTCATGAGAAATCGGGCGCGGTGGCTGTCGATGTGAAGGCCGCTTGGAAAGCGATTCAATCGGTCGCCGAAACCGATCCGAACGCCGCCGCAATGGAGGAACACCGACGTCGAGTAAGTATTCACCCTGGTGTTTTCGGTCGAAATTTCTAAAGTTGATCCAAAAATTGCCGTTTCGTAAATGAGTGATGCGGCAATTATTGCCGTCAATTTCACGAAAGGCACACGTTTTCGTAGGTCTTTTCGGGGAAAGCGAAGGAAAACGGCGCGTATTCTGGCTTGGAAAATAGCCTTCGGACCGCGTGCACCTGGCGCTTTTTGTATCACTCCCATCGCGGCACCCACCGCAACGGGTACCCAGAAAAAACAGAATGGAGTTCATCAGCAAATGACCAGCAAGAAAGAGAAGACCGCCCTGATCCCATTGTCCAGCGACGATTTCGATCCCACCCGGCTCGAAGTGACGGACGACCTTGAGGACCAGGGGGACCCGGCGCTGCCCCCGGCGTTCGCCCACATCCCGAGCAATGACGAAATTAAGGTCGCAACCCACCAGATCTTTGGCACCGAGTTGCCGGAGTCTCTGCTTCGCACGATCGCCTCCGAAAGCGAAGAAGTTGCCCACTCGACGCGCAAGATTCTCCAGGAGCACATGCGCATTGGTGGCAACTTTGCGAACATCATGGCCCACGTGCAGCGCCAGTACATGAGCGCTCAGGGTGACACGACCGCCGTGCGCAATCGCGCCGCGCAACTGGTGTACGACTACGTGAACCGTGTATTTCGACGCTCACGCAAGACCGTGCGCCTGTACATCCGCATTTACGAACGGTTCAGCAACGACGCCGGTGCTGTCCAGATGCTCTCGTTTAGTGACTTGTCGCTTCTCGTTGGCCACGGCATCACGCAGGACGTTGTGGACATGGTCATCGATGCGAAGACCGAGAATCCCGAACTCAGCAAGCGCCAGGTCCAGGCGCTGATCCAGAACCTCCAGCGCGCGGGTGACCAGATCGCCGAGAAAGAGTCGCAGATTGAACTGGTCACAAACGAACTGAGCCACGTCGTCGGGCAACTCGATGAAGCCCAGCTTGAGAACAAGCAGCTTGCCGAGGAGGCTGGGCGGCTACGTCAGCAGATCGCACGCGACAAGGAGAGCGTGCAGTCGACGCTTGTCGAACTCTCGAGCGTGAACAAGGCTGTCAGCGTCCTGCATCAGGAAATCGCGACCCGCGAAAAGGAACTGGAGGCAAAGACCCGCGAACTCAACGAAGCCGCGGCCAGGGTAACGACGCGTGACGTCGAAGTCCCTACGCTGCCGGCGCCCTATAAAAATCTGGCCGAAGCGATGCAAAGGGAACGGGCCGCTCTACAAGAGACGACCAGCCAGCTTGAACAAAAGCAGGCGGAACTTGCGGCGATTGAGCAGAGCGTTGCAGAGAAGAACGCGAAGATCGAGGCGAGTGAAGTGCTGGAGAAGAAGGTCAGCGGTCTCGTACAGATGTTCGGCACATTCGTTCAGGAATATCACAGCGCGCAGCTGCTCGCGACCGCTGATGGCCTCCCCGCCCGCTTCGTCTCGCTGTTCCGTGCACTCGCGGACCTGGTTGGCAAATTCCACGTCGAACTACTCGCCGCGACACATACCGCTTGATCGGGGCCGGCCGCCCCGCTATTTGAGAAAGAGAAAAATAGAAGATGACCAGCAACAAGGAAAATTACCGCTCGGTGGACCGGTTGTATATGCCGGAGTGGTTGACAGGACAGATCCAGGTGACGAATTTCGATCTCGTCGACCACATGAAGTGGCTGCTACAGCAGGACGGGCGGTTCAACGAGATCTTCAGGGTCGAGCGCAAGGAGATCGAACACCTGAAGCACAATCAGGCGTCGCTGCGAAGCCTGCTCAGCACGCCCTTCTTGATGGTTGAGCCGACCTTGCAGACCATCGAGGACTGGCGCTGCTTCGTGGACGAGACGCCGACGACGATGGCCGTCGACGCGCTGCGTCGCATGATTCCGCCGCTCGATTCGCTGGCGATGTACGCCGTCGAGCAACACAACCGCCTGTTCCTTGACCTCGTCACACAGGTCATTCACATGAGCGCGCTGTGCGCGCCCCTGCTCGGCATCACGAACGAGCTCGCGCAGTATCTCGCGTCCGTCCAGCCGTACAAACTGCGTTTCGCACTCGCGCGCATGAAGGGTCTACCGCTCTTTCGCTGGCGTTTCAACAGCCCCACATTCTGGTATGAGTTTACGGCCAACACGTTGACCGACGAGACCATCGCGCATCAGATCATGCTCACGACGCCCTTCAAGACGGGCGAACTGCCGCGCACCGCGGGCTGGAGCGAACTGCGGCTCGACCGAGGCCGTAACGAAGTCTATGCGGCGGCAATGATGGCGCACGGCTGCCGGGCTTCAACGGCATCCAACCTGTTCCGGCTCAACCAGAACGCAATGCGCCTTCTGTTCGCGAAAATCCACGGCTTCAGCTCACCCATGGGCAACCAGCCGACCTCGCTCACGTGGTTCGTGGAGTCCCCCCAGCAACGCCTGCACGCAACGATCTATACATGGCTCTACCGCTCGGCGATCGCGACGGGCGTCAATGCTCCCGAGGCGCTGATTGCAACCAGCGACATTTACGGCCGGCTCTTCAGCGGCAAACCATTGATTTCGGTCGATCGCGGCTGGAACCTGACGCGCTGGATGGCCGTCGACGCCCGCCTGACGATCGCACCATGCCGGCAATGCAGGACGCATTACGTGGTGTCAAATAGCGACACGCGAATCGAGATGCACAACCAGTTCACGTGCCCGGCATGCCAGCAACAACTCGGTCCGAAGCGGCGCGGTGCCAAGAGAAAAACCGCCAATGACAATGCCTGATGCGCTAGTGCTGCCGGCCGGTCTGGTCGTTCTGTGCGCCGATGGCAGCGCGCAGTTCGCCTGGCAAAACCCCGAAACCGGCGAGTTTTGTGCGGAAGCAGACGGCAAGCTCATCACGAACGTCATCGGCGCGGTCGAATGGCACGCAAGCCAGGTGCATTGACCGGAAACCCAATGGAAGACTTCGACTATCTCGCGCACGACAGCAATGCCGCATGGCTCGACGGGCGCGGGGACGGACGGTTCGAACGGTATGAGCGGTTCTATCACAGCGAGCGGGCCCTGCATGCCGACCAGTTCAACCTCGAAAAGCTCAACGAGGAATACGTTGAGTGGTCGAGTCGTCAGTCGCCGCGATTGCTGGGGCTCATCAGCGCATCGTGGGTCGGGCGGGTCGCGGTCACGTTGTTCAGTGTGTATATGGCGTCGAAGCTCGTGCCATCGCTTGCAGGCACGATGCCCTACGCCACCGGCGCGATGCTCGTTGTGGTCTTTCTCGGGTTGCGTGTCTTCCACTGGCGGCACAAGCGTCGTTAGCAAGATTTCCCAATAGGCTGGAATCTGACCCGCCCGATGGCGGGTTTTTCGCGCGCGGGACAGCCCGAGGCTCAAGTCCAGCCAAGAATTTTCCGTTATATCTAAAATGCCGACGCCCGGGAGCGGGCTCTCCCTGTGACGGTTGCCTAGAACGGCGGCAGATTTTTGGTGCTTCGCGGTCGGCGACTTGACTTCGCGCTGCGCTCGCTAAGATGAAATCAAGGTTGCGCAGAAGGTGCGACCAACAACAAAAACCGAGGAAGAAGAACATGATGTACAGCAAGATCACCTTGACCGCCCTTTCGATCGCTGCGGCGCTCGCTCTGTCTGCGTGTGGCGGCGGTGGTGGTGGCGACAGTTCGACGCCGGCGACGCCTGTCGTACCGGCGGATACTGGCAACCTGCAAACGAACGTGCCGACACCGACGTACGCGGGCAGCACTGCTCAGGCGTCAATCTTTTCGCAGTTGAACGCTTATCGGTCGGCAATGGGCGTGGGCGAGTTGAAACAGGATTCAATGCTCGATATATCCGCATCCGCGCACGCGCTGTATCTCGTAGACAATCTTGCGAACCACAACATCACCAGTCTGTCGCACAACGAAGTCTCGACGTTTGCGGACTACTATGAAGCGACGCCGCTGAGTCGCGCCCGTAAGGCTGGCGTTCCCGCGACGGAATGGGTCGGTGAAAACGCGGCGGCCGGGTTGAACCAGGGGACAGGTGACGCGAATGCGGCAGACTGTCTCGCGCAGTACATGAATAGCCTGTATCACCTGGCAGCGGCAACATTTATTCAGGAAACGGTGGGCATCGGTTTTCAGACGAACGCTGGTCAGGGAACATACGGTTGCGTCCTGGACTTCGGTGAAACGACGAATGTAAGCGGCAATCCGATCGACAACGGATTCTTGGCCAGCGGTGGTCAGCAAATGGCAACCGGTGCAAGCGCGGTCACGCCTTACCCGAACGAAACGAACGTCGCGCGTGCGATGGTCGCAGAAACGCCGAATCCTGCGCCCGATCTTGCGTCGCCCGGTCGCCCGGTGCTGTTCCGCGTGACTGCTTCGAGCGCGGGGGACGTACTGACGGTTACGAGTTTCACGCTGACGGCCAACGGTTCGCCGGTTCCTGCCCGTATCATCGTTCCTTCGGCAGCAATGACGGGATCGACGGGCGCAACGGCGGACGTGAACAACGAACTGTTCACGGGCATTGTTGCACTGCTTCCGCTCGCGCCGCTTGCGGCTAATACGGCGTATACGGCTACGTTCTCGGGTCAACGTGACGGCACGCCGGTCAGCAAGACGTGGCAGTTCACCACCGGCGCGTAAGACTGAATTGACTGGACGTCAAAAAAGCGCCCTCGGGCGCTTTTTTATTGCTGCGGGCTCCGCTGCACAGCCATTAACCGCCGTCATGGCCCCAGTCAGTGGCATAGCCATAGCCGATTAGGTTGCCTGTCCCGCTTTGGAACCAACACATGCCAATACCGTTACTGCCGTTTGAGCCACCGGCAGGGGGATTGCCAAGGTCGTTGGCATAGTAGAAATCCCCTGCGCCGCCGGCTGGCCCTGCCACCAAAAACCCCCCATTGGAAAATTGCGAGCTGACCGGATCGGAGGCAGAAACAGCCCACGGCCCTTGCAGGGCATCCCATTGCCCACGATAGGTGCCATTTGACCCATTGTATCCAGCCCGCGCCATCATCGCACCAATCGCACCCTCGCACGTCGCGGCAAGCTCTTGCAGGGTCGGCACGATGGGCGGGATTTGGTGTATTACGCAGCCAAGGCCCACCCAATTAGAGCCATTCCATGACGGCGCAGAGGTTTGGTCAAAGCCATTCGGACATGTCGGCGGTGCCTGATAGTTGCACGTCGGCGTAGTGTATTTCGAGCCGATCCATTTAGCGGGCACGGTCGTCGTCCACCCCGCACCCGTAGAACACGTAGGAGCGGCCTGCCAGGCCGTCACAATCGGTGTGATGCACGTCGAATCCTCGTTTCCAGGGGAGCATCTAACCGGGCCACATCCCATCCCTTGCCCGATCAATACCCCCTTGTCCGAATATTGCGGGTACGGGCGCAGTTCGCGATTCGGTCCGCAGGTGGCATCAGCAAACGCTGAGCGGGCGCCTGTCAGCAAAACCAGGAGCATCAGAATTCGTAGCATGTGCCGCATTGTTGTTCCTTCTGTGTGTTTTCTCTAATAGCCGCAGAACATTTGGGCGACCGCACTGGCATTGGGTATCACCGCCCCGGTGCCATCGGTGATGTAGACCGTCCATGGCCCGGTTCCCGAGTAGGGATAATTCACCGCGGCACTCGGATTCACGTAAAGGCTTTGTCCTGTCAGGACAATCTCCGGTGTTCCTCCGGCCGGACAGCCAGGATTGTCGACGACGTAACCCGTGCCGACCGGAATCCTCGTGTACCCATACCAGAGCTTGCTTCCGCCGACGGGCATCCACTGGAGCACGCCATCAACGAATTGACAGGCCAATAAGAGTCCCGAGTGGTCGGTGGCACCCGCCAGCTGCGACGGATTCGAACAACTCGTGCGCGGCCAGCCGATATCCCCGACCTTTACGTAGCTGTCGACAGTTTCATTTCCGTGCACTGCGGCGTCGCCTGAATCGATCGGCGCCGGCTGGCTACCGTCGGCGTTTCGCACAAGCAACGTCCCGGGCGTGCGGATCGCGTTGCTCACGTCAGCGTTCGAAGCCGCCACGATCGGCGCTGCAATCGTGCCCTCGGCGTCGATGTCGTGAACGTTGTGCATGCTCACGTGATTGACGTTCTGGTCACCTGTCCACGTCAGACTGCCGTCGCGTCGGATATAGACAGAATTACCGTCGACACCGTCACCGTTCGTCGCCAGGATCGCCGCGGCCGGCGCGCCCGCGACCGGATTGGCCGCTGTCCATGAGCCGTTGAGCCCCGCGATGACGGCGGGATTCTGCATTTTCGAAAAGCCGAAGTCGTTGCCACCGGCCTGTGCAATCTGCGATGCGCCACGCACGTCAGGCTGACCACCTCGCGTAAGCGGCAGCGACGGATAGAACCGGTAAGAGACGTGGCAGTCGCCGGCGGTCGCCGTGCATCCAGCCGGCACCATCGTCATGTCGATCGTGTACTGACCGCCCCAGAACGGACCATTACGGTACGCCGTCTTCAGGTAGCCGCCCGTGAACAGATCGTCGAGCGTCGGAGGCGTCAGCGTGGCAGATCCGGACGTCGTGTATTGCGCAAGCAGCGTGGCGTAGTGATCCGTGACCCAGTCGGCCAGCTTCGAATTGATGGTCGCTTCGTTCTGCCCTTCCGACGCCATCAGACCGGCCCGGCGTTTGGCGATGTCCTCCTGGATTCCGATAATCGTCATCGCGGCCGCAGCCACGAGAACGATCACCATTTCGATAATGCTGGCACCCATGCCGCCGCCTTGTTAGTTTTTCGTGGTGTACATCGAGACCGTGACCGGGCCGTTGCCCTGACAGGCGTTACCGACCGTTGCGCTGTCAAAGGCGGTGCTCGGGCCGAAGATCGTCGTGCCGTTGACGGCCACCATCGTGTAGGCGTTCACAATGGCCGCCATGCTCAGCGTGCACACGGACGCCGGAACCGGATAGTTCACGATGATCGCGTCGTTGGTTGCGTCGACCGAGCCGATGTTGGCGGTGACACTTCCGCCGAACAGTCCTTGCACAGTCGAGTGATCGCTCGCGACTCGCGATCCTGCTGAATCGAACGCCTTGTTCAGTGCCAGGTTCTGCAACGTTTCGCCCGAGAAATCCGTATCGTTCACTGTCGCGTCGAGAACGCCGGAGTGGAAGAATTGAGCCTCTTCCTTGAATCGGTATGCCTGCACGCGGTCGTACACGAACTTGCCGCCGGCGTACGCCGCCAATGCGAGCAGCGCGGCGCCCGCCATCACCGCGGCGGCTTCGATCATCGACAGTTCGCCTGTTTGACGGCGCAGACGTCCAAGCTGGCGCAGCGACGGTGCGGCGATCGGTTTGTTCTTTTGGTTCATGGCGTTGGCTTAGTTGGAGAATGAGCGAATGTCTGGAGATGACGACGAATCGAGGCTGGCAGCGCCCGTCATCACGTAGGAGCCCACCCCGAGCGTGAGAAAAGCGGCGGCCGCGAGCCCAAGCAGCACGTAGTGGGTGATTTTTGCGTTGCGACGCACGGTTTCGACCACACGCGACAGCGAGGTCTGGCCGAGATCCTTGATCGCCTGGATGAACTGGTCACGCCCAGCCGCGTCGGTCATCTTGTCGATCACGGTGACCGAGAAGATCCCTGTATCGAGCGCGTGCATTGGTTCGGCCGGGTTGACCGTGAGCCGTCGGCTCATGCGCGTCAGATGCCAACGAAGCCACGGATCCGCCGTTTCGGTCAGCTTGTCGAGCGCCGCACGCAGCGTCAGGTTCGAATCGAAGAGACCCGCGAGCGAAACGATGAGGAGCGCCGCGCGCAAGTCGCGCCGGTTGCGCCACATCAACGGGGCGTTATCGAAGCGGTTGCGAAGATGCCCGGTCCAGCGGCGCAGCGTCCGGAAATAGACGAACACGAGTCCGCCCACGACCGATGCCGACAACCACCAATATTGATAGCAAAACGTGTCGATTGCATACAGGACCTGCCCCGGACCAGGCCATTTGTCGAGCGGCTTCGAATCGAGAACCTGCGGGAAAATCGCTCCGCCGAAGAGCATGCAAAACGAGTACATGTAGATGAGCAAAAAGGCGGGATACGCCATCTGCAGCGACGTCGTTGACGCGAGAATGCGCTTCGCATTCGCTGCCATCTCTGCGAGCTCCAGCCCGCGGATTGCCGCATCCCTCCGCGTCGACGATCCAGCGATCTCGAGCAGCGCATATTCGTCGTTCGGAACGAAGCGCTTCATTGCCTGGGCGAAGTCGTCGCCCGCCCGCATCCTGGCGGCAATCGCCTGGAACGCGGGCCACACCAGTTCTCTGCGCTTTCGATGACGCGATTCAAGGGTAGTGAGCCGCTCCAGCAGTGTCTCGCGATTGCGAAGCCCCTTGGTCGCCACGTCAAGGCGCGTCTCGTGATAGAACGACTCGCGCATCTTGTTAAAGCGCCACGTCGCGATGCGCAGCCGCTGCGGTGGCGGCAGCATCATGAACAACGGATAGACGAGACGGCGGATCATGCGACCATCCTTCCGTCGCGGTCCGCAAACACGCGGTACTCTGAAAACGAACGCATGGTCTGGTCGATAAACCGCGGATCGATGAGCCCGGTCGACGCCTTGTAGAGCGCGTGCTCATAGATTGTCTTGCCGGTCATGTCTGCGTCGCCGAATCCAGCCGTACGCTCGCTGCGCCACACCTTCTCCGCGCCGCGCCAGTCCCGCACGGCAATGCGGTCGAGAAACTCCACGCTCGGGCGAAACAACTCCATCGCGAGCGTCTGCCCTTTCGTGCCAGCGGCAACCTTGCCCGATCGCGTGAAGAGCCCCGGCAGTCGGCAATGCTCACAGCCATCTTCGTCGCGGCACGCCATTTTCGACGTGTCGAGGCCAAACTTCGTGCGCAGCAGGTCGAGTTGCGCGGCCGGCATTACGTCCGCAGCGGGCACCTTGCAATGGGGGCACAGCACCGGAATCAACTTCTGATTGCCCATCGCGTTCACGAATTTTTCAGACGCGACTTCGTCCATCGGCAATTGCAGACGGCCACCTGCCAGGCGCATGAATGCGCCAATCATGCTGTCCGCATGCAGCGACGTGCGCACCGGGTGACCCGTGAGCGCCAGTTCGGCGACGAGGCCGGCCACCACACGGTCACGGATTTCGCCAACCGTCACATCGTCCGGGTCCATACGCATGAGTGAGCGGATCACTTCCGCGCATTTGCGGTTCGCCTCGTCATCCGTTTCGTCCGGGCGCCGAGGAATGGACACGTCCGAGAGCCACGGTTGCGGATATTCCGATGGTTCGTTCACCGCAAACTGCTTCCGAAGATCACGCGCCGCGAATTGATACGACAGTGCACGCAGCAGCGTGGTCTTGGCGCTCCCCGTCTCGCCAGTCAGAATCACTACGCCACCGCTGACGTTGCCCAGCGACTTGATGATCTGGAGCTGGCTCTCTTCCAGTCCCATTTCGTGCGGCAGGCGTACCTTATAGTGCTTGAAGTTGCCGTCGAGCAGACGCAGGGCTACGTCAAAGCCACCCACGAGGGGCGTGCTCTGCCACCGGATGTTGAGCATGTCCATATGCGCGACCAGCGGAATCATCGCCGACTGCGGCGCGCTCGGCTGGAACGTCTCGCCGGAGTTGGTGTTGCGCTGGACGAGATCCTGATACGCGGCGGACAGTGCGCGACGCACCAAGGCTTTCGGCATGCGACGATACGTGTAGAGATCGCCATTCACGCGAAAGCGCACCTCCACCTCGTCGTTGAAATCCCGATACTCCCAATGGATGTCACCTCCATCGTACGCGGTAGCCGCCTCGATCACGTCGCGGAAAGTACCGATCGCCCGCGATGCCTCCGGGATAACTGCGGTAGCTGCCCGCGCCTTTTCGGCACCATAGATCGCCGCAATTACCTCTTCGGTCGCGATCATTTCCTCGCGCACAGCGATATCGGCCCGCGCGAGATCCTTCAGATACGTCGCATACGAAGCGGTTTCATGAAACCGCTGCGTAGTCACAACAGTCGCGACGCCCGCCTGCAGATCGACCGCAACGAATTCACGGCGCGCGGCGTTCGTAATCTTGAGAGCAGCGTCTGGAGCACTTTCACAGAGAATCCGCTTGAACGCGGGAAGCGCGTTCACGGAAAACAGTTGCGGGAGTCCCACCGGCGACAGCATCGATTCCACGTCGACCAGCGCAGCAGTCTCATCGACCGGAGCGGCTTGCTGCGACTGCGCAGGGAGTGGCTCACGCGCAGGAATATCGGATGCAGCCGGTTGCGTGGAAAGCGTGGCCGCATTGACAGCCTCGGGCGTTGCTACCCGATCTGCCACGGTCTCGCGCGCGACAGGCGTCTCGTCACTGACTGGTTGCGCGGCCTCCTCGACCTTGTCCGAAGGCACGCGAATGTCGGCGGCCGAGCCCTTCCACACATCGCCCGGTTCATGTGCCTCGACATCTGTAACGTCGCCCGCAGCGAGGCGCATTCCGAGCGTCATGGGCTGTGGCGCGCCTTTCACCTTGACTGAAGACGGCTGCGCTGCGGCCTTAGCCTTGACCGGAGACGTCTTCGCCTCGAAGCGCGGCTCCACTCCCGCGATCGGCAGGGCTCCTGCGGGGCCCGATTCCATCAGTCCGGCACGCAGCCCCTTCAGCTTGCTGAACAGGCCGCGCGAGACGGGCTCATCAGCTTCGACGTTGTTGAACATGCTCATTTCATTTCCCCAGAAAGAAGCCCTGCGTGCCGCCACTCACACCAGGCGGAAGCGGGTTACCGAGATCGTTGATTGCCTGAAGCGAACCACTGGCCGGCGGCTGCGCGCCAGCGCCGCCGCGAATGGGCTCGCTCCAGACGCGCTTGCCGTCCGCGACGGTCACGAAATAGCCATCGACCTTGCGCGCGGTCCATCCGTTGAGCAGCTTCGTGCCGACGTGTGCGGGATAGACCGCGCCGTTGAACTCGTACAACACGTTCGAGCCACTGGCATCGGAAAACGCACCAACGAATGTGACGGGCTCGCTACGCGCACGCGTGTCGACTTTCTGCGGCCGGGGGGCGAGCGATTTTGCAGGACCACCGGCGACGATTGCGGATTGCGGAGTCGTCATGGTCGACGGACCTGGCGCTGCACCGCCCGTCCCGGCCGGTTTGCCTTGCAGTTCACGGACGACCCTGTCGCGCGAAAGCTGGTCGATGTCGTCGAGCGTGAGACGGGGCGTCTCGGCGTGCGCGACGACTGCGACGAAAGAAAACGCAAGGAAAGCGAGGCGCTTATTCGAGAACATAGTATTTGCCTTTCGCAGTGAAATGGACGCCGACCTCGCCCCTGGTTTTAAGCTCGACCTTGAACGTGTCGATCGACATGTTTGGCGGCAGCCTGGCCAGCAGCGATGCCTGCCAGCGGTAGCCATCGATCTGCCACTCACCCTGCCGGATCAACGGAGCGCGCGTGGCATTGGGTCGGGCCGGCGCGAGGAGAAGGAGTTTGGACGGCTGAAGGTTCACCACGTAACCGTGACTGGCCAGTTCGTACGGTTTCACCGACAGCCGTTGCGGGGGCGTCTGCAATGTGTCGATCAGAGCCTGTTCCGAAAGCCACGATTTCGAATCGGAGGCGGTAACGAGATGAACTGCGGGAACTGCGTGCCCGCGCGTTCTCAGGTGCAGACCGTCTGCATCAAACTTCAGAGGGCGCATCGACTCCGGTGCAGCGTGATCAAAACCCGCGAACGTGCCGCCGGCGCGTCGGTACGTGTCGGCACACGACCCGGTTGCACCGCACTCGGCGTACTCGAACACCCATCCATCCATCACGCTCTCGTTCCGCCCGAACTGATCGAGCAGTAGTGGCCCAAGCTCAGACGCGAGCGGGTGCGGCGTAGAAAAAGTCTGCTTGAGCGCCGCGGCGTACTTTTCCTGATACGTCGGTTCGTGTCGCGGCGGCGGCGGTGGCGGATCGAATGCGTGAATCGCCTTGTTGCCGACGACGATCAGTGCAATGCCGATCAGCGCAACCGGAACTATCGTCGGGATCGTGACGGGAAGCTTCGAAATGCGTCCCGCCTTGCGGTCCGCGAGGAGCGCGCTCGCCGGAAACGCTTCGTCGACGTCGCCGATCGAGGCTCCGGCGCCGAGCGTAGTCAGCGCCAGATTCAGGCGCAGACACTCCTGCTCGATCTCGACGCGGCGTTCGTGCGCGGTTTCGGGTGAGAGCACCTCGTCGCTGCGCACCGCGCCACGTACAACGTAGACGAGATGAATCCGTTGTTCGTCCTGCAGCAGTACGAGCGCGGCGGGCCGCGACTTGATGCGCTCATGCAGTGCGATCCGGGCAGCGCCGGAGAAGAGTTTCGCGCCGCGCGTTTCAGTCGGGTCCGGTGCAGCGAAACCGCCGATCGACTCCTGTCCCACCTTGAACTCGACGTAGTGCGTCGCGCCAAAGTCATCCGCGTATCGCCGGCGTTCGGCTTTCGCGCCCTTGACCGGATAGGCACGCCAGTCCAGACCGAAGACAAGGCGCGCCCCCTTGTCTGTTGGCAGTGGTTCGGTGATGTGCATGTTGGCGCCCATCACATTGAGGGGACAACGGTCGCCGTCAGCATGATTACCTGGAACGTGCGTCCCTTGTTCCGCGTGCCGGTAATGCCTGCGATACCGGCATTTGTCGTGCTGTCGTCGTGATCGGACATGGCGCCGTACAACACGACCGTCTGTCCGTCGGCAAGCGCCACAGTCTGGTCATCCTTGCTGCCAATCGTGTGCGCAAGCTGGATCTGCTGCTGCGTCTGTCCCGAGCCGACCGTCGCCGCGGTGAATGGCCCATTCAACTTCGAACTGTCGCTCCAGTACGCCAGCACGATCTGGTTGTGATCGTTCACCGCCGGCAACACGTTCACGAAGTCGCCAGTCGTAACCGTGCCTGGCGTCAGGCCCGGCACCCCGCCCGAACTGGCCGTGAGCGAGCCTACCGAACTTTGCGTGGAGCGCAGATAGTCATCGCTCTGGAACGAGGCGACCGACACCGGCAGGCCGTTCAGCGTCAGCTTGGTCAGCGTATTGTCCTGCACGGTCTTGCCGTAGCCGTTGAGCGCATTGATCACCGCGTTCGTACCGGAGAACGGCGCGTCGGGCCGCAGCACGGACAACCCGACCGAGCCACCGCCCGAGGACAGTGACGTAGGCGACACGAAGCTGACTGCGTATTTGGCGAGACCACCCTGGATAGCGTTGAAGACCACGTCCGCGTTCACACCGGCCTGGGTGCCCTTGGCGAGCGAGATCTGCAGCGTGCGCACGCGGATCGCCACCTGGCGCGTCGAGACCGCATTCTCACGCGCGAGCAGCTGGCCCATCCGATCGGCCGCCTCCTTCGTGTCATACACCATCACAAGGCGGCTTTGCGGATTGACCGTGACGTGACCCATCGGCGAGCGCAGTTTGTTCAACTCCTTCTCGATAATGTCCATCTGGTCGAAGGTGCCGTCGCGGCCAGTCGACGTGACCGCCGAGAACGAACCCGTGTTGCCACCCGAGCTTCCAGTGCTACCGTTCGACTGATTGCCGGTTGACGTGTCCATACCCTTGGACATGGTGGATTTGATCGACACCTTTCCGGGGATAGCCGCAATCTGGTACATGCGCGTAACGAGTCGCGTGATGTTGATCGTCGATCCGTCGAAGGACCAGTCAAGCCCCAGATCTTCTGTCACACCGTGGAGGTATGCACCCACCCTGCCATTGAACGGCTGCGAGTAGACGGGCACTTCGTAACGCTTCGTGGCAGTCGACGTGGTTGCACCCGTATCGCTCTTGCCGTCACCCGAAGAGGCTCGCGGGACCAGCGAGTCACGGGGAATGAACACATCCGGGCTCAGGTGTACCGGATAGCCGGTCGCATCAGACACCAGTGCGCCGATGCGTTTGATGTCGAGGTTTGCCGGGAAGGTGACCACCTTGTCGCGAAACACCGCTGGCAGGTTTGCCTCATAGGCCACCGGCACCAGGCGGTCGCCGAGAAAGGCGGTCGGAACATCTTCAACGAGCGGCATCGATTGCGGCCCGTCGCCCATCGCGTCGAGCGCCGACTTGTGCGCGGCTTCATACGCGCGGTTCACGTCTTCCTGCGTCACAGCGCAGCCGGCGAGGGTCATCGCTGCAAGCGCGCCAACACAGAGCTTGGTTCGGATATAACGCATATGGGAATCAGTCCTTGCAGTTGGCAGCGCGTGCGATCACGCGAATAACGTTGTTGGTATGACGGCAGATACGCGTCGGCGTGCGCATGTGATTGGTAGCCGCCATCGTTTGCGTCAGCACCGACGTGAAATCGCCCGTGAACGTCGCGTTGAACTCGAGCGGCAGGTCATCGTCGATCTTCCAGGCAAGTTGCCAACCCTGAACCTGCAACCACCGGTCGAGGGCATTGCGCAGATTCACGTCGTGCGGCGTGACGGAGAACGTCAGCGTGGCCGTCGGCGTCGCGGGCGTACCCGGTACGACAACCTGCACGACGTTCAGCGGCGCGGCTTCAGTCAACGACACCGAAGCCGGGTGGGGCGCAACGGCTAAGGTAGCGGGAGGTACAGTCGACGACTTCGACGTCGAACTCCCTGTCGGTGCGGCCGCCATCGAGGCGAGCGACAAAACCTGCCAGCCGTCACCGGCCGGCGCGGCTAGCTTCGACTGATCGGGGTCCACCGCAGCCACCGCCTGGCCCGCGACGCCCGCCAGCGCAAATGCGGCAAGCAATTGTATAAAAACGCGCATACGGCGATTGGTTTGTTTAGTCATAGTCGTTTGCATGGTTCAGTGCCCTTGGCGCTGCAGGCGTCGATAAATGGCGTTGGCGTAGACCAGTTGTTTCGAACTGGACATCGCGTTATAGGCGCCGACCGCTTTCCAGGTCGGGCCGAACTGACGAACGTTGGATGCGAGGATCCACGTCCCGACATAAGCGTTCACACAGGCGTTAAGGAGTTGCTCCCGACCGATGCCATAGCGGGCCAGTCGGGGCAGCCACGAGGAATTGATCTGCATGAGGCCAATGTCTTCAGAGCCGTTGCTGTTCACGTTCACCGCGTTCGCCCGCATCCCGGATTCGTGCTGTGCAATCGCTCGCACCAGCTGCACGTTGATGTTCCGGTAGGCCGCCGCATCATCGAGGCAGTCCGCCCGACACGTGGCCGCGACCGACAGCGTCAACAGTGAAAGGACGAACGCAGCGCGCGTCATGACTTCGCCACCGCCGTTGTTGCCGGTGTCGGTGCCGGCGCCGGTCCCGGTGCCGCGCGTTCGAAGTACTTCACGGCATGACGGCGCGTGACATTGACCGTCCTGCCGTCGGCGGTTGCGATGAACTGGTCGGAAGTGCCACTAAAGCGGTAGTAGCGGCCCTTCTGCTCTCCGGAGCCCAGGTGGCGCACATCGGCGACAGATACCTTCACCACGGAGTCCGCGAACTTGAAGAACGTCTCGCCGTCCCTGTCGAATACCGCTTCGAGATGCGCCGGGTTCACCGCGTCGAAGTCGTACACGGTTCCTGCTATGCGGCCGACTTCGACGCTTGCAGTCCCGTCTGAGACGACGAAGCGCTCAGCGCGGTCGAACGTCATGACGTTGGTCGTGTCGTCCCACTCCGGATGCAGCGACTTGCCCTCGATCGTTCGCACGCTCAGTTCTCTCACCGGCTTCGACAGAAAACGGATCTGCGTGTGCGTGTCGTCTCCATCGCGGATCGCCTGTGCGTTGAAGTTCTGTGCGAGGAGGGATCGCGATGCAGAGGTCGCCTGATCGCTGACCGTCGTCATCTGCGTTCCGGCCGCGGGCGTTCCCTCTTTCGGCTGCGCGCCTGCAACATAGTCCAGCGCGGCCGACTTCGGCGCGTCGCGGTGTAGTCGGACATGGTGCGCGATGAAATCTACGTCCGCGTAGAGACCGGTCTGGGTCATCAGGCGGGCAAGTGCCTGCATCCAGTTTTCTCCGGGATGGGTCTCAAATGCGCTCGCGTTATTGAGATCGACATCCTTTTGCGCCGAACCACCCCATCCCTGCGGCACGAGCGCCTTCACGAGATTGCCGACGGGCATCGTCGCGCGCAGCGCGCGAACGGGCTCGAGCCGTGAATGCGCGCCGATCAACACGAGGCGATCGGTAAAGCCGTCGAACGCGGCCGGCTGATCGTCACGTGCTGCAACCAGTGCGCCAGCACCACCGATGAAGGTGTTCGCTTTCGTCCAGTGCGCGGTCGCGACGTGCCCTGCCACGGTGTAGGTGACAGTCATCGGTGTGCCGTCGACGACCACGTAGGGGCCTTCGCTATGCCCACCATCAGCCGTGATGACCTGACCTGCACGCGGCTGAATGTAGGTTTTCGTGCCGTCATTGAAAATCAGCGCCGGACGCTCCGCGATGCCGCCGTCAATTTCATAGTCGAAATCGAACGGGTCGGTATTCGCCGCGTGACACGCGATCGCGTTCAGCAGCACGATGCAAGCAAGAGCAATACGGGAAATGGCGCGATTCATAAGCCGCTTTTGATCAGATTGAGGTTTCGCGCGAAGCGCGCGAGGTACGCCTGGCCCGGTGCGGGATTGGCGCTGTGGTAGTACGCGATCGCCTTCGCAACCGAATGGGTCTTGCTGTAGTTCTCGTTGAGAATGTCTTCGGCGACCCGGATATTCGTCGCGGGCCGAAGCGCGTCCCATGCCGAGGCGAATCGCTGGCTGTGATAGCACCAGTTCACCTGCATGATTCCCACGTCGAAATCGCAACGGTGAGCGGCGATCAGCGCGGAAATCGCCCGGTATGCATCGTCACGCGTGCGGAAGAACATGCCCCGACCCGCCACATTCAGCGTCCACGGCCACGCCCGACCATTGAAGCCCGATTCGTTCAGGGCGATACCCGCGAGCACCTTCGCATCGACACTGGTGTGCATCAGCTCGAACGGCGTCGTCGCACTCGCGCACGCCCATCCGCCCCGCCCTTCCGTTATCGCTGCCTGCGCTTCGTCATCGAGCACGACCGGTTGCAGCCAGCCCTTGCTGACCAGCAGACGCTCAAGCGACTGATCGCGTGCATCGATGCGCACCGTGATGCCGGTGTCTGGACCGCTGTGGACCTTCTGTCCTCCGAGCGGCGCCGCCCACGAAGTGAAGGCTCCGAGCCCGCAATAGAACACCGGCTTGCCGTCGAATGTGGCGACCTCGCGTGCGCCGTTCTGCGCGAGCACAAGGTTCGTCGGGCTGATCACCGTGTCGATCGTGGCGGCAACGCTGCCGCCGGCAATACTGATCGCCAATGTCGCCAGGATCGCGCGGACAAAACGCCTAATCATCCCGATACGGCGCCAGGTGAATGTCGCGGTTGACCTTGATCATGAAGCGACGCTCGCCGGGACCGGTCGTGATCGTCGGCGGGACGTTCTTGTACCGGTCGAGCACCGATTGCGCCGTTTGCGCCGCGACCTGCCCGCCTGTGCTCCCCACCTGGGTGACACCGAGCGGACCTGTGGTTGTCGACGTGTCGCTTCCGTCGTATTTGTTGAGCAGGATCGCCACGAGAAACGAGGTGCCGAAGATCTTCAGGAAGTGACTGTTGACGTCGCCGGAGAACCCGGCCGTACCATCCGCGTCCGCGCCCTGTCCACCGTAGAGCGGTACGTGCTTGCCGTTGGGCAGGCGCATTTCGGTCGCAGCGACCAGGATGGTTTCCTGTCCGGGTTGGATATCCGAGCTGTATGGGGCCGTAATCATCGTGCCCTTCGGAATCATCAGGCAGTCGCCGCGCACGCTGTCGTACACGTCCTTTTCAACGACGAGCGCGGCCGTCCCCGGTCGATCCGAGTTCAGCCCTTCAATCGAAAGAACCGGTATGTGATGCGGGGGCGAGAGCGTGCATCCGCGTGACTGTCCAACGAAACCCCCGCTCGCGAAATCCTGTCCGCCTTCTGATTGTGCAGCGGCCGCTTTCACAAAACCCGTATCCCGATCCTGTGTGCTGGACACCACACCGCCGGGTTGTTGCCCGAAACGCGACGCGAACGCGGCAACCTGCGCATTCGCCGAGCCAAGCGCACCCGCTTGTGCAGCTGCCTGCTGCTGTGCCATCTGCTGCGGCGTCAGAATGCCGGGCGGCATGGCCGGCTGTTGCGGTGCCTGATCCTTGATCTTCATGCCCGGGCGGAAGATGGGTGACGTATAGATCAGGTCCTGGTCGGATTTCGCCTTCAATTCGTTTGTGCTCTGGCGCTGGTCCACAAGAAAGTTGTCAGCGCTCAGACCCGGCCTGGCACGCTCACCGGTATTCGTTGCCGTCCGTGCAGACGCGACGCGCGCTTCGGATGCGGCCGCGCGGCGGGCCGCCGCCTGCTGGTCGGCGATAATCTTGTCGACGTCCTGCGCACTGTTCGACTTGTCCACCACCTCGGCAGTCCTCGCCTTTTTCTGCAACTGCGCTTCCTCGTCGGCCTGATGACCAGCCTTGACCTGGTAATAAAATCCGAGCGCACCAATGGCAATGCCCGCGACAATGCCCGCGCTGATCAGTGCGTTACGCGGAGATTTACCCTTCACGATCTCCGCCTGATCGTTCGACGTCTGTCCGTTTTGCTTTGCCATGTCGAACGCCCCTAGAAGCCGAACAGGCCGTGACGACGACGGGTGATGGTCACCTCGTCGTCCGCTGCACGCAGCACGATTTCATCGGTCATCTCCTGCACGACGATGTATTGACCGCGACGGATAAAATTCGGGCTGACCATGTCGCCATGGTCCTTGACGATCGGCACGGCGAACGGCGCGTTGACCGGCAGCCGCATCCACACGGACTTGCCATCGTCGAACACCGTTTCCGGCTTGAACGGGGCCGACCCCGACACCGTGTAGTCAAAATTCAGCTTGTCAGGCGATACGCCGATCGGGCCGGAGTCAGACATCGAGCGTTCGCGCTCACCTGCAGTTGACTCTTCGTTCGCATCGGCGCGCGCGCGAACCTTCGCCATCAGCGAGCTCGGATAGTTAAACCGCACGATCTGGTAAAAGAGGCCACCCATCGGCGAGGACACGAGCGTCATGTCGTATTCACGCCGATTGGTCGTCAGGTGCATCGTGTTCACAAGGCCGGGCTTCGTCGGTTTGACGAACACGTGGTTCGCACCGTCCGTGTCGATGATCCACTGGATCGAATCGCCCAGCGCCGGCTCCGACGCGAGCGTTTCACCGCGCTCGAGCTCGATCGTCGTGCTCTTCAGCGGCGCGGTCATGACGCGGTAGATCTGGTCGCGGCTATACGTGAAGACGGCCATACGCGCGTCGCCCGGCATGGTGATCGGATCGACACCGACGTTGTACGGATTGATCGGACTCATCGGATCGCTGACGGCGTTGGCGAGATCCAGCGAAGCGGCCGACACAGTGGTCGTCCTCCTGGCGGCGAACGCCGGGGCGCTGGCGCCGATGCATGCGATAGCGGTACCGAGTAAGGCGAGCTTGCGGGAGTCGATCATTATTGGGTCTTCTGGATAGTCCACAACGGGAAGAAGATGCCGAACGGGTTCGCCCCGAGCGCCTCTTCCTGCGTGGGTGGAACGATCTGGTAGCGGAACGTGAGTGCGTATTTCTGAACGACGGGCTTGTCGGTCGGCGACTGCGTCTCGCTGGTCGTGAATTCGACAACTGCGGTCGAGTCTTCGAGGAGCGCCACGTTCGTGACCTTCGTTTCGCGCACGAGCTTGGGATTGGCCGTGATGGCCTGGAACGGTGCGTCCGTCTTGATCCAGTCGGCGAACTGGTTGCGCCCGTTACCCGTCATCTGCGCTTTCACGCCATTGATGTTGCGGGCCATGCGCGAAGTCTGGATGTCGTCGGTCAACACCGGCTCGATCGTGAACCACCGTTCGACAGACTCTTTGAGTGAGGTGCGAATCGCCTGATCGTCAGGCTTGTAGGCCGCGAGTTCGCGCACGATCGGGTGACCGCCAGCATCCGCCGATACACCATAAGACTTCACAACCGACGGAGCGGGGTTGCGCGTAAGAACGGCAGCCCCTGCAACGACCGCGAGAATGAAGCAGAAGATTTTCCAGTGGTTAGCCTCAACGACAAGGCGAGCGCCGTTGTCGAAGATGATCTTTTCGGGATCTTCTTCCGAGTAGCCGCCAGGGGCGGTCGAAAGGGCTATCTGTTTTTTGCTTCGGAAGAGACGCATGACGGTTGATCCAATTGGGCCGACTCAATTGAACCAGCGCGCATGGGAAGCCATTCATGCAAAAGAGACTCGATTTTGGGCACCTTTTTGCCACGGCCGGATTGGACCCCGAGCACGGGGATGACGGTCAACCGGTTGACCGTCCTAACCTGGAATGATGCTGAAAAACAGGTAGCTTTTGAGGTAAAGCGCAGAGGTGAGCCGGTTACAGTGACGTCGGCCGTTTCATGTTTTCAGTACGAATTTTTCGTCAGGTCTATGATTCAAAGACGAATTCGAAGTCATTGACGGTCAACCGGTTGACCGTCTTTTTGCCGAAATTGAAATATTAAAGGTCCTTCGCAACGAAATCCGGCAATCCTCGCAACAAAGGTCGGGCGAGTCGACTCTTGACATCATTTAAACCTCCGTACACTTAGAACCGTATTCCTCACTAAGGCTTCGCATGATCGAGTCCGCCACCTCTCTTGACCAGGCCCGCGCAAACGCTAAGACGCGATATGCTCGAATGCGCACGGAAGGAGAATGTGCCATAGCGCTCGGGCGCTTCTATCTGTCTCTTTTGGCCGGCGCCGTTTGGGCGTCCCAATCGGATCTTTCGAACGCACTGGCAGTGTCCAAGGGCCAGGTGTCCAAGTCGATCAAAGCGGCGCGGCTGCCTGCATCGGTGCGAAAGGTTTTCAGCGACGAGCGCCGAATTTCGTTTGGCACGGCCGATGTGATTGATCAAATCGCACGGCAAATTGGGAGAGAAAGGTTAGTAGCCCATGCGACTCGACTGGGTTCGAGAGCCGACCTTAGCGTCAAAGAGATTCTCGCGGCTTTGGCACGCGGTTCATTGCCAGACAAGCCAAGGGGCGTGCGCATTTCGAGTCGCCGCGGTGAGGACTTTATTCGACTCTACTCCCCGCACCTAAGAAAAATGAACAGAAACTTGCCACGGGTGGAGGACTATATCGACTTCGCTATGAAAATGATGGGATACGAGTAATTGGCATCGAGCTCCCCGATGCAGATCAAGCACAAGACGAACTCATTCGTCCGAACACGAATTGGCCCAAGTACCAAACCAGTTCTGTATTTGCGAGGATTTCCTCATCCGTCACAGCGGCTGCATCGAACTTCATCCGGCGCAGCATGAGTTTCCCCTCCCTTGATGCGATCCATGCGCGGACCAATTCCTTTCGCCTCTTTGCGTCGGCCGCGTCGAAGTGCTCTCGGCCCTTGCGCGACTCCTCGTTCATGCGCGCGCGTGCCTCTTCATCGCGCGAGGCGACACTGCGCGCGGCTGAATTCTGTGTCTCGACTCTTGCAACCACCGCTTCAGCTTCTTCGGTGAGCAGCTTGGTCTGAATTTCGACCATCTTCCGCTCGGCCTCCGACATTCTCCAGTTGTCGCGCAGAGCCCCCATCAGATAGCCAGCGGGACTCTTCTTCACCTTCCCGTCTTCGAGCTTGTAGCGCGTGTATTCGACGGCCTGCTGGATTCGCTCATCGGTCCAGACTTCACGGTTCTCGGAAATCTCACTGAACTGCTTGGTCGAGAGGTTGAATTCGTCTTTGAGAATCTTGTACAGGTGACTGGCATCGGCCAGGCTGGCCAATGCCGCGTCAGCCGACTCTTTTCGCTTGAGCAGAAATCTGATGCGGTCTATTTTCTTTGATGTCGTGGACTCGGTCCTGGTCTCATAAGACAGATCGATGTCTGACACTTCGTTAATTTCGCGGACGGCGGGCTCCAGCCAGTCGCGTTTGAAATATTTGAAGATCGCCGCGTTAGCTCCCATTCGTCCCGGCCAGTTTCGCATGTCTTCGAGCCGTATCCATTCGGTTCGGCCGTCGGGGACGCTAGGTAAAACCTGGTCATAGATCGCGCGGGCCAAACTACGGGTAAAGGCGGTCGAGATGCGTAAGCTCAGCCAGTGTGATTTCTTAGGATCCCGGATGTGCGGGACCAATCGAGGATGCACGTCGAATCGAATGCGCCCTCGATGAAAGCCCACCATTCCCATAAGCTGGACGGACACCCATAGATCGTCTTCGTTGGGCTCTCGGTCGAGCGGCGTGTCGGTGACCTGGATTTTCGCGTCCTGCGCTTCCCCGGCGATAGTTCGCAAATGCTTGAGGTTGCGGCTGTCGTAACGCATCAGCCACTTAAAGTAGTTGAGCTCGACGTCGTACTGATCCCGGGCTGCCTGTTCCTGTGCGACGATGAAATACGCGGCATCTAGAAAGCGCCGCGCGGGCAAGCCCATGTTGACGATCTGCGTGAAAAAATTGTTGCGCTGGTACCCAATTTCGCGGTTGGCTTCGGTAATAGGCGAGCCCAGGTCGAACATGTCCTCGAATAACGCCAAGGCCATCTGACGCGAGGTCACTCGAGACTTGCCTTCGCCTAGGTTGTCTTCCGCCGCCATGCGCTCATCCATTTTTCATTTTTGCTTCCGGGAATGTAGCATGCGTCGGTGAGCTGTCAACACATACAACCTCACCTTCAGCAGACTGCGTCTACGATTCGCTGTATGTGCGAGCTGATGGGCACAATGAACCTCACCTATGCACAACCAGCCTCACCTCGTCGAGTCAATTGATCGCCTTCAAGCCTTAAACTGCATGGCGTGCGGGTCATTGTGCACAAATAACCTCACCTTTGTGCAGAGCGGTTAAGTCACGCACACAGGACCTCACCTAAATGTTGAAAGAGCCTCACCTTCCCTCACAACAGACCTCACCTGTAGGCACAGCAAACCTCACCTTTGTCACACTAAACCTCACCTTTCCCAGACTAAGTTGTTGAAGTTAAAGAACATGGGGTCTTTTGTTGGTGGGTTGGGTGGTTTTTACTTCTAAAAAAGCTAACCAACCGTTCATCAATACGGCGTGTGCCGGAAGTGATATAGGTGAGGTTCGTTGTGCACTTCCAAGATGAAGCCGGCATGGTGAGGTCCGTTGTGCGTCCGATCAGAGAATTGATTGTGCAACGCAATGTGAGCGGCCCTTCCTAAGTCCCTTGCTGCAGAAGTACGGTTTCATCGCGGTACAGATTCCAAGTGAAGGTGAGGTCAATTGTGCATTTCTAAGTGGCCTGTGCTTCTCAGACGTAAACGACCTCACTATTCGCCAGTTTTTTGCGCACTCCACAGCTAAAGCGTGCTGGCACTATGGGTAAGTAGCACAAGTGACCTCACCTTGAGCGTGTCTGAAGCTAGAAAATGTGGAAGCTCACGGTCATTTCCGTGAAAACTTCCTATAATAAACAGCGATTTATCGAGCGCTTTTCAAGCGTTTCATGTATTCTGAGGTTCATTAGAAATTACGAGAAAACCTCAGAATGGTGAAAACAAGCCAACTTCCTGCCGTAGACCGAACAGTTCCTCTTGAGCAGATTAGTCAGTTCGCTGAAAAGGTTTCGATTTTTACGGATGAACTGCGCGAAACCATTCTTGCACCACGCCCGCGAAAGGGGGCTCCTGTTTTCAAGACAGGGGAAATTGCCGAGATGTGCAACATCTCTCACCCTCAGGTTCAATATCTCGCGACCAAAAGCGAGGGCGAATTGCCGCCGGGCACGGCAGCAGGTACGGGTCGAACCCGCATTTTTACGCTCGAAGAGGCGCGCATCTGGGTCCAGAAAGTTTCCGATATTTACCAGACGCCGCTCGTTACGGGAACACGCGATCCGGATGGAAAAATCATCATAACCGCTCAGCTCAAAGGGGGGTCCGCGAAGACCACCACGACAATGTGCCTCGCACAAGGGCTGACGTTGCGTGGCCGAAAAGTGCTAGTGGTTGATCTAGATCCACAGGCGTCGCTCTCAGAACTGTGCGGCTTGTACGCAGAAAAAGATGTGACCCCGGACGATACCGTCCTGCCGTATATCTATGACCAAGAAGTCGAAGGCGGACTGGAGTCACGGGTCCAGTCGACTTACTGGGATGGGCTTGACGTGATTCCGGCGCATACGGAATTGATTGGCGCCGAATTCCATCTCCCCGCTATGCAAAAGATGAGACCGGGTTTCCGTTTTTGGACGGTACTTCGCCAAGGTCTCGAGCCGCTACGCAAGCGCTACGACTACATTCTAATGGACACGTCGCCTTCGCTCTCGTACCTCAACCTGAATGCCCTGCTTGCAGCAGATGCGATGGTCATGCCGATGGTTCCAGAGAACCTTGACTTCATCAGCTCGCTGTCATTCTGGCGCCTGTTTTCGGACGTCTCGAAGAGCTTCATCAAGTATGAACAGGACAAGAAGTACGACTTCATCTCGCTGATGCTTTCCAAGGTCGATTATGGTCGTACTTCTTCGGCACCTATCGTCCGAGCTTGGGCACAGAGCGCATATGAGAGTTGGCTGCATTCAATCGAAGTGCCCGCCAGTTCTGTTATGAGTACGGGAGCACTCGCGTTCTCAACTGTATTCGACGTTAGCAGTACACATAGCGCGGCCAAGTCATTGCAACGGGTGCGGCAACCCCTTGTCGATTACTGCCGGTGGGTGGATGAAATCTATGCAGAAAAATGGAGGAACGCGCAATGAGCAATATGCGTGAACAACTGCTGGCCAAGACGGCTGGCATCCGGGCGACGTCGTCTATCAAAGAGGAAGAGGTCAAGCGGAGCAATCGCACACAGACGGCGCCCGGCCTCGCCGGCGCACTGGCTGTAGCGCAACTCCGCGTGCAAGAGTTGGAATCCACCGGGGCTGCATCTCAGCTGTCCGTAGCTGACATCGTTGCGAACCCATGGCAGCCGCGGAGGGTTTTCAACGAGGCGAAGCTTTCGGAGTTGGCCGAATCGATTCGAGAAGTCGGGCTGATGCAGCCCATTGTCGTCCGTCGATCGGAGGAAAACTACCAGATTGTCGCTGGCGAACGTCGGTGGCGTGCTCACAAGATGGTGGGTCTCGATACGATCAAGGCGGTAGTCGTAGAATGCACCGACGAACTGATGGCTGTGCTCGCCCTTGTCGAAAATATCAGTCGTGATGATTTGTCGGACTATGAAGTCTCGATGTCCATTCGGCAGACGGAAAAGGAGTTCCCGGGTCGTAAGCGAATGGCCGAGGCGCTTGGCATGTCCCGGACGGGTCTCTATCAGTTTCTCTCGTTTGAAAAGCTGCCGGATTTCATCCAGAAGGATCTCGATCTGCAGCCGCGTCTGCTCGGTGGAAACGCTGCGGATGCGATTGTCGCGGCAATCCGCAAACATGGTGAGGCTGGACTTGATGCGGCTAAGGAAATCTGGCCGGTCGTCGTTGCCGGGAACATGGATCAAGGGAAAGTAGCATCCGCGATCAAGGCCATGGCTACACGTCGGGTCACGACAACTTCAGCGAGCGAACGCAGCATCGACAAGTTTTTCTCCGGGAAGGAACATGCCGGTTCCATCACGAAGGATATCAATAGTTTTACCGTAAAGATCAAGGCGGGCGTTCTCTCCGAGTCTCAAGAGACGCAGATTAGGGAGCTTATGAGTCAGATGTTCCGCCCTGCGCCTGATTGATCCAGCACTGAAGATGCAAGAGCCCGCCGAGAGCGGGCTTTTTTTCGACATCGAAAATGCGCCCTCGCTGGCAGGAAAACCGAGAGGGTGTACATAGTATGGACAGGGCCGGGCATCCCCAGCATCTCTTTGCAGTTCGCGTCGATCATGGGGTTACCTTATCTCCGGAGCGGCCCCTGTCCATACTATGTACACGAACGATGACGCACTCCTAGAAGCGCACCCGTTCCGAAATGATCCTTTGCCGGCGTGCAAGGAAGAATGGGGAGCTCCCCAACCGGAGCATTCGCCTGCGCTCTGACACTACACGCGCGGTCGAGCGGTTAAACCGACAGGGTCGGGCAGTATGTGTACATAGTATGGACGCGCATCGACTTCAGTTTGTACATGGTGAGTCTGGTTCTCTGCTGCTTCGAGCAGGCCCCGCGAAAGCGAGTCGTGACGTCCATATTATGGACACACCAATTTCGTCACTGTTCGTCCTCGCGCGCCTACAGCGGCAACCACCTAACCCCGTTGCAGCAAGTCGTCGCTCTCTAGATACCGCATCCGGCGTTCGAGGACCATCACATGTACGGGCCCATTTTATATACTGAATTTGCGTTACAGCGCCCTACGTCGCGCTATTCGCGCGACATGGGTCATCAACAGGAAGTGGGCTCGTCACAGTTGCATCCGTCGATCCCGCCCCTAGATTTGACCGGCCTGCTCGTACTTTGGCCGCTCGCTGTCTGTTCCTGAGGGTTGTTGGGCCTGCCGTAGACAAACGCATATTGCCGGCCGGCGACAGGGAGTGAAGGGCCCGTGGAATCTAGTCGTCGTCGGACTCTGACGCTGCATCGGCAGCGTAGTATTTGGCGGCGGCCTTCATCATGCGTTGCTTTTTCGCTTGCACGTAGATGGTAGTCGTCTGGAGCGATCGGTGGCCGAGAATACGTTGGATGATATCGACGGGCACGTCCTCAGCGGCAGCCTGGGTGCCAAATGTGTGCCTGAAGGCATGGGGCGAAGTCGCTTCCAACTGCGCGATTTCCGAATTCGATAGATCTGGGATGCCGGCGCGAAGCCGCTTCATGGCCCACGCAACCATATCGTTCAGCGAATCTGGGGCGTACGAGAGGTCAGTATCGGACTTGTGCCTCTCTTTCGCCTGCGGAGTTGGAGGCAAAAAAATCGGCTTCACGAGCGGTCCGGATGCCTCATCGTCGAAGTTCTTTTTGCGATCGCGCCAGTGCGCGCGCAGCGCGTCAACGGTTGCCGGACTCACTGGAACGGTACGTTCGATCTTGCGCTTACCGACCACGGTTAGCTCCCATACAGGGAAATCGTCCGAACTGTAGGTCGATTCGCGCATTCCGGCCCGGGCCGCACCCGTGATCTCTTCCCGCCGCAGCCCCGAGTCGCCGCTCAAAAGGAGGACAACACGAACTGTGCGCCAGTAGGAGGCCGACTCATTGGCGCACTGTCCGTCAATGTAGGAACGTACGCGATGCCACAGCGAGGCTGACAGTGCGCGCCCGATGTCCATCCCAGCCTCGCGCCTGATCGTCGCCGGATCCTTCACCGCCTTCCACGGATTGCCTGCAAGATAGCGAACGTCGACCAGCCAGGAGAATGCTGACCGAAGGGCTCTGGCCGCGTATTTTTGAGATTCGGGCGACAGAGTGTACGAGGAAAAGGGCCGCCAGCGGTGCGAGTGCCGGGGCGCGCGAGGGCCCACAAACGCGGGAGAGGGCGCTGCAAGAAAGTCCTTGTACGCCTCGCAGTCTTCGACCAGCAATGAACTCAACGGCGTCTTTCGGACGTAAATCGCCCACAAGAGGAAGCGCTCCAGCTCCTTGGTGTACGACCGAAGGGTCTTCTTTTCCTCCCGGAACCGGTACAGGTAGTCCCTAATCGCCTCCAGATCGTTGCGTGCGTGAATTAACGCGAACATGGGCGATCGATTGGCGCCAGTGGCGCCAGAGAGTCCATGCTGGAGCGCCATGCGTTCCAGGGGCGCAAGCACCTGATGCCGCCCGCCGATTTCGACTATCTGCGCGTCGTCCGCCTTGAACGGCTCGGCAAGATCGACGTCAGCATCGACGCGTCGTCCGATAGTCACTTCGTGACGACGAAGCCACGCCACGATGCGCGACGCCCGTCCTGGCCCAATTCGCGGAATGGAGCGCCACCAGCTACCCCCCCGTTGATTGCACAGGTCGATCAGTTCACCCAACGTCGCAATCTTCTCGCCCTTCAGTCGGCGCGCCACCAGAGGCCGAAACCACATGCCGATGCCATGGCCCGCCGCGGGCACGGCGGCGGCCAGCTTCGATGCTTCCTCGACCATCTTGAGCGAAACCGCAGTGAGTTTCGCGCTGCCGTGCTTCCGCGCGGAGGACTTCAGATGGTCGGCCAGCACAGGCGAGCCATGCTCGATCGCCAGTTTCACCAGCGCGTCGAGCATGTCGCGCAGATAGCGGTCCATGGCGGAAGGCGTGGCGGCCTGAAGATCGTCGTCCGGATCGAAATAGGTGCGCCGTCGAGTGAAGCAAAAGTGATAGCACCGCCGGAAGCGCAAATCCATGAATTCTCGGCCTCCGCCGCCTGACCGCTTTCAGATTCACTTCCGACCACGGAGAAGTGAAAGTTGGAATCTTGGGACTACTAAACTGAATGTTGGAAACTTCGGTGATGGCCATGCTGCGAGTCCTGCATTCGAGCTTGGCGAGAGTCTGTTATTGGCGCAGAGAGGCAAGACGACCGTGAAACATCCGGCATTGAACTGGCCTCGCCCGGAAGTCCATGTGTAGTATGGACTTCCGGCAATTTAAAAGGGAATGTTTCACGAAAATGCGCGGGTTCCTCCGGTGACATGCGTTTCGTGAGCACATTTTTCGTTTGCACCAGGCTACTCGGGGAACTCGCCGCGTAGTTTGTAGTGATTGGAACGTGAAACGTATCAATCGATACGTCGCCGATGGGACGCGTTACTGGCTATGGCATCAAGCGGAGGTCCGCTGGGGGCTCCGGCCGGTCATGTTCTTCCGGCACTGAACCAGCGCCCGAGCCTGTCCGAGTCGTGTCCTCCGTTTTTGTACTACAACTGGGTAATTGTGTTGGAAGACTGAGGTCGGCGATGGCCAACCTGCGGTTTTTTCGTGCGATTGACGATGTGCGCCCCTATGGGACGCATCGCTACGATGTCTATGGACCCAAAGTCGACCGGCGACTCACCTTGTTCGGTCATCGGACTCTGAATGCCTGGCTGCAGCTTGAGTTCAATCCCGATGTCGTCGCTTACTGCGAACCGCCGCTTCGCGTTCCCGATATCCGGCCCGCCCGGATGAGCGATTTCTGGGTGCATGGGCGTGATGACGGCGAACGCTTCCTGATCGTACTGCGCGGTCAGAGCTGCAGTCGTCCGCGACTCAACGCCGGCAGTTCGTGGCATTCGAGGCGTAGGCACGGAAAACCGGGATACGGTTTGCTTAATCGGTGGGCGGAAGAAGGTACGCCAGTGGGTGTCCTGCAGCCGCAGAACGTATTAAATCTGTCTCTGCTGCGTAATTAAATGTGTCAACTCGCGTCGGTGCTGCGGACATGCAACTAACCGTCATTCGCCGCACCCGCTTTTCACTGCTTCGCCATAAACCGTTCGGTAAAAGGGAGGGCGGGCTGCAACCCCGCGGACGCCACCGGAAACGGCGATTACCCGTCGGACACGCTCGAGGCGCCACTGCCTAGTTGTTGAAGTCCGTAGTAACTGCTAATCGGGGAGCGGACGAAAAGTGGGGGAGTGTTCGTTCAACGTCGAACCGCCTCGGGCGATCTGAAGTGCGGGTACCGGTCTTGAAAGCAGCTTTCCAATCTTCCATCAAGCAGCTCGACGCGGGTCTGTAGCAGATAGTGAGCTCCCTTCATGGACCAACGCATTTGTTGCCGCTTTGAGAGACGACGATTGATCAAGTGATTCATGGCGGACTCTGCTGACGCCGACGACACCCGGTGTCCTTCCATTCTGGCGCGCTGATAGTCGACAAGATCCTTTCTGTTGTGCTCGAGGAACGTGAGCAAACGGACGGTTGCGCGATACGCTGTACCTGAAGCGAGCTGATAGAAGAGAGTCAGTTCTTTCGCGGCGATTGCCAACGAGGCGGCCAGCGTGCGGAGCATCTCGATTGCCGTCTCGGCCCGACCGCGCCAAAGTGCGTCGCGCACCCTGACGAGAAGGCGCTCTGATCGCAGCATGATTTCAGGTCGCCTGGAGAAATAGTTGCACGCGCGAACGGAAGATCGAATGGCTTGCATCTTCATGCTGATGTGAAACCAGTCAAGAATCCTGGGCGATACGCGAGGAGCTATCGAAGTCACCAGCGAGCGCATTCCTCGAGCACCATCCGAGATCACGTCGATCAAGGTCGTTGGAACCCAACCGCATTGATCGAGCGCGCCGGCCACAAGAACCCGGGTCAAGCTCGGACGCTGCAAGGCAGACACAAACCTTCGGGCCATCTGGCCATGGCGCTCGACCCTGCCGGCGATGACTTCAAACTTTCGAACTTCTTGGAACTGGTTGGCGCTTAACACCGTTCCATCGATCGCGATCCGCAGGTGGCTGGCGCGGTTGCGTTTTCGTCCGCCAGCGAGCCATCCAATCCGGAACTGTTCGTTCTCGACGTACTCTCCGCACTGAACTGTATCTTTGCGGACTGTAGTGTGTGATAGCTTGGGCAGTCCCGCCAGATCGGCGACGGCACGTGCGGCCTCACGGTATGAAACGGAGGCACCGTGTTTCGCGCAAAGGTATGCTAACTCCGGCGTGCGCCGCGTCGGCAGAAGAGGTTCAATGGAACACTCTGAAAACCGCAGGCTGATAGAGTCCCCGTTATCATCGTACGGCTCAGGCGTGCACAAACAGGATACGACTCGCGGCACTTTAACCTGCACTCTGCCAAGTGCCGTCGAAAAGCTGCGGGGACGCCAATCTTTGATGCGCCGATATCGGCCGCATTCTCGACAGTTCCGACGAAGCTTATCGTAGGCAATAATCTGGTCTTGCGTCACAAGTTGTTGCAGCTTAGCCAGTAGTTGACGAGCTTCGGCGAAGGACAACCCGAAATCCGCTGGGGTAGCACCGTTCACTGGGCGCTTAACCGAACAAATCGGGACCGGCTGGTCCGTTCCCTGCCGTTGCAGAAGGATTTTCCAGTGCAATTCCATGGCTGTTTCCCCGGTAGGTCAACTGCTGAAGTTTAGACCAGAGTTGCCTCCCCCAGATTTCGTCCACTCCCACAGTATTTGCTAATGGGTGAGGAGTCGCAGAGCCCGCCAGGTATGGCGACGAGGCAAGATTGCCAGTTCTGTCATCCGTTGCGTTTTGGCAACTGATGAGCAGCAGGATGTTCGTTAATTCTGCTAGCGCGTTCGGCATGTCCTCTAATTCGGCTAATGTGGCTGCCGATCGACGCGACAGGCGCGCGAGCAATAGGCGACGGCAAGTGAGATTGCCGAAGGTAATTTATTTCGATGCTGGGGCGGTGCCGATCTATTGAGGCGAACGAAAACGCGATAAAGGGCGGGACTTTCTGATTTACGTCGGATCTCTTACCAAGTGCGTGTGTGAACGTCGACAACCGGAGTGTCATGCTGCGCCAAGTTAGTCGTTCCGGGCAGAGTGTTCGCGTTCCGATGGAAAAGCCACGCTAGCAGAATTAACGGACACCATTAGCGCCCTTATGGGCACCGCTAGCAAAATTAGAGGGTGTTAGGCACTTTCAGTCGGACCTGGTATCCTGGTGTGATGACACCACGCAAGCCATACCCGACGGACGTGACGGACG
>NZ_CAJQZB010000034.1:0-74614 GCF_907164545.1 Paraburkholderia gardini
CTCAACTTCCCGAACCGCCCGGTGCGGACCCGCATGCCGGGTGGTGTGGCAGGGGTACGGCCTCATGGCCGTCCCCTATGCCGATGTGCGTGATGCCGTATGGTCTACCCGGCGGGTGCCGGATAGTGTGTGCGTCGACGGCATTGCAGGCAGCGCCGTCGCGCGGGACTACAGCACGTAGCGCGACAGGTCCTCGTCTTCGGCGACTTCGTTCAGCGCACGATCGACATAGGCCGCGTCGATCGTGACGTTCGTGCCCGCGTGATTGCCCGCGGAGAACGACACTTCCTCGAGCAGCTTTTCGATCACCGTATAGAGACGGCGCGCGCCGATGTTCTCGGTTTTTTCGTTCACCGAAAACGCGATTTCGGCCAGGCGGCGAATGCCGTCTTCAGCGAAGTCGAGATGCACGTCTTCGGTAGCGAGCAGCGCCTGGTACTGTTTGACGAGGCTCGCGTCCGTTGCGACAAGAATCGATTCAAAGTCTTTCACCGAAAGCGAATCGAGTTCGACGCGAATCGGGAAGCGACCCTGCAGCTCGGGAATCAGGTCACTCGGCCTGGCCAGATGGAACGCACCGCTCGCGATGAACAGAACGTGATCCGTCTTCACCATGCCGTACTTCGTGTTGATCGTGGTGCCTTCGACGAGCGGCAGCAGATCGCGCTGCACACCCTGCCGCGACACCTCGCCGCCGCCGGCTTCATTGCGTGACGCGATCTTGTCGATCTCGTCGAGGAACACGATGCCGTTCTGCTCGACGTTACGCACGGCCATTGCCTTGACTTCTTCGTCGTTGAGCATCTTGCCGGCTTCCTCGTCGGTCAGCAGCTTCAGCGCTTCCTTGACCTTCAGCTTGCGACGCGTTTTCTTGCCGCCGCCGATGTTCGCGAACATCGAACGGATCTGCTCGGTCATGTCTTCCATGCCCGGCGGCCCCATGATGTCCATGCCGACCTGCGGTTGCTCGACGTCGAGTTCGATTTCCTTGTCGTCGAGAAGACCTTCGCGCAGACGCTTGCGGAATGTCTGACGCGTGGTGCTGCTTTCGTCGACGGTGTCGGCCGCGCTCGAGCTTGCGCCAAAACCGACGGGTCGCGCCGTTGGCAGCAGGATGTCGAGAATGCGGTCTTCGGCCTGATCTTCGGCCTTCGTGCGAACCTTGCGCATTTCCGTTTCGCGCGTCTGCTTGATGGAGATTTCCATCAGATCGCGCACGATGCTGTCGACGTCGCGACCGACGTAGCCGACTTCCGTGAACTTCGTGGCTTCGATCTTGATGAACGGCGCGTCGGCGAGCCTGGCCAGACGGCGCGCGATTTCGGTTTTACCGACACCTGTCGGCCCGATCATCAGAATGTTCTTCGGCGTGATTTCCTGGCGCAGCGGCTCTTCGACCTGCTGACGACGCCAGCGGTTGCGCAGCGCGACCGCGACCGCCTTCTTTGCACGGTCCTGACCGATGATGTGTTTGTCGAGTTCCGAGACGATCTCGGCTGGAGTCATGGTGCTCATCGTGGGTCCTTACTCGATCGTCTCGATGACGCGGTTATGGTTCGTGTAGATACACATGTCGCCGGCAATCTCCAGCGCCTTTTCGACGATCTCGCGCGGTGAAAGATCCGTGTTCGCGAGAAGCGCCGCGGCCGCCGCCTGCGCGTACGCACCGCCCGAGCCGATGGCGCAGATGCCGCCTTCAGGATCGAGCACGTCGCCGTTGCCGGTGATGACGAGCGTGGTGTGTGCGTCGGCGGTGATCAGCATGGCCTCGAGGCGGCGCAGCATGCGGTCGGTGCGCCAGTCCTTGGCGAGTTCGACGGCTGCCCGCGTGAGGTTGCCCTGATGTTTTTCGAGCTTGGCTTCGAAGCGGTCGAGGAGCGAAAAGGCGTCGGCCGTGCCGCCGGCGAAACCGACCATCACCTTGCCGCCATAGATGCGCCGGACTTTTTTTGCACCGCCTTTCATGACGATGTTGCCCAGTGTCACCTGGCCGTCGCCGCCGAGCGCGACCTTGTCGCCGCGCCGCACGGAAACGATCGTCGTGCCGTGAAATTGCTCCATATGCGTTCCTTTTGCAAAAACGGGAAGGACGCAGCAGCGCTGTGCGCCACTACTTGAATCCGGGTAAGCGGACGGCGCGCAACGCGGAAAACCAGGCAAAGGCGCGCGCGCTCGTGCAACGCATGTCGGATTTATTTTAGGGCGTGCGCCGCCATATCAAGAGTCGGCCGGATGGCTAACGGCGGAAAAAGGCGGGATAAAGAAGAAAAAACGCGTAAAAAGATGGGGCCGAAACGGCCGCGCCGGCAGTACGAAAGGGCGCGCCCCGGAAGAAAAAAGGCGCACGGAACACCGTGCGCCTCTCGACGAAGCAGCGTATTGGGGCGCGGGCCGAAACCGCGCCGCGGCGGTTAGTCGCCGAACAGCTTCTGGCGCAGCTCGCGGCGTTCCTGCGCTTCGAGCGACAGGGTTGCCGTGGGGCGTGCGAGCAGACGCGGAATGCCGATCGGCTCGCCGGTTTCCTCGCACCAGCCGTAGTCGCCCGAATCGATGCGTGCGAGCGATTGCTGAACCTTCTTCAGCAGCTTGCGTTCGCGGTCGCGCGTGCGCAGTTCCAGCGCATGCTCTTCCTCGATCGTCGCGCGGTCGGCCGGGTCCGGCACGATCACGGTTTCACGCAGGTTTTCAGTCGTCTGGCCGGCATTGCGGAGAATTTCCGCCTGCAGCTGTTCGAGCTTGTTCTTGAAGAAAGCGAGCTGATCCTCATTCATGTAATCCTTGTCGCTCATCTTCAGGATTTCGGCTTCGGTCAAGAGTCGTTTCGTCGTCATCTGGCTTGCTTCTTCAATGTGAGGCAAAACTCATACATATTGCCCGCTCTTTCGTGTTGCCCGCAAAGATGCCCTGATTAACGCTCAAATGAGCGACGGCGAACACGGACGGTGGGCTGTCGTGACGCCAAAGGCGCCGATGCGGGGCCGAACTCCTCTGGAAACCGGTCTACAAATGCTCCTGAGGCATGATCTTTCTACCGGCAGCGCGCTCCCCGAAACCGGTGTGCCAACCGGCATGCCGACGTGAATTCCGGATGAGATTTTCCGGCGCCGTGTGTGCCCGGTGCGAGCTGCAATGTCCCGGGCATTTCGTTGTCATTCTCCAGTGGGCCCGTATTGTAACTGAATCACAATACGGGACGACAACCGGGGGAAATCCCTGCTGCCACTGCCAATATCCTGAAAATATAACGCGCTGACGACCAAAAAGCGATGGTCGTTCATGGTTTTGCACAACAGGGTTTTCACGCGCCTTTCATATATGCCGCATTTTTGAATGGCCCGGCCGCACTGGCGAGGCCAGATTTACCGGTTTCGGGCCGCTTCCTGTTTTCGCGCAGTGCGGCCGCTTCAGGCAAGGCAGGCGTCGAGGCCGTCAGTAATCAGGTCTTGCGGCAGTTCGATACCGATAAACACCATCTTGCTGTTTTTCTTTTCAACCGGCTGCCATTTGGACGCGAGATCGCTGCCCATCATCTGATGCACGCCCTGGAACACCACCTTGCGATCGACGCCCTTCATGTACAGCACGCCCTTGTAGCGCAGCAGACGCTCGCCGTAGATCTGCAGGATGCCGCCGAGGAAGTCTTCGAGGCGGTTCGGGTCGAACGGCCGCTCGCTGCGGTAGACGAACGATTTGATCTTGTCGTCGTGATGCGCGTGGTGGTGATGGGCGTGATCGTGGTCGTGACCTTCGTGATCGCACTTGCCGTGATCGTGATCATCATGTGCGTGGTCGTGGTCGTGGTCGTGGTCGTCTTCGGCGAGGAAATCCGGGTCGATTTCGAGTTTCGCATTCAGGTTGAAGCCGCGCAGATCGAAGATTTCCTTGATGTCGGCCTCACCGAAATTGACGATCCTGATCGCCGCTTTCGGGTTCATGTGCAGCAGACGGTGACGCAGGTCGCCAAGCGCCTTGTCGTCGACGAGATCGGCCTTCGTGATGAACAGGCGGTCAGCGAAGCCGACCTGACGCTGCACGACTTCATGCTCGTCGAGCTGGTGATCCGCGTGTTTTGCGTCGACGAGCGTGATGATCGCGTCGAGCAGGAATTCGTCGGCGATCTCGTTATCCATAAAGAACGTCTGCGCCACGGGACCCGGATTGGCGAGACCGGTGGTTTCGATCACGACGCGGTCGAAATCCAGTTCGCCGGCCTGCTTTTTCGCGGCCAGGTCGCTGAGCACGCGCGCGAGGTCGCCGCGGATCGTGCAGCAGATGCAGCCGTTGCTCATCTGGATGATCTGCTCGTTCGCGTCCTGCACGAGGATTTCGTTATCGATGTTCTCTTCGCCGAACTCGTTTTCGATCACGGCGATCTTCATGCCGTGCTTTTCGTTCAGGATGCGCTTGAGCAGCGTGGTTTTGCCGCTGCCGAGAAAGCCGGTCAGGATGGTAACGGGAATCATGGTGTCTGCCTGTTAAATACGTGAAATCAGGTGCGGGGCCGCGCGCCGGCGGCCACTCGATCGGTCTGTTATTGAAACATATCTGTCAAGGCACCGCTTGCGGCTGCACGGCCAGCGGCACCCCGCCGGAATCCGGCCACGGGAAATATCCCGAAACTATGGGCGATCAGGCGATTTGCAACAACAGGCCTTTCAGATACTCGCCTTCCGGAAACGCGGTCAGCAGCGGATGGTCGACGCCCGCGCCGAGCCGCTTCAGGATGCGCGCGTCGATCCGCGCGTCGGAGGCGGCACTGGAGACGATTTTCTGGAACAGTTCGGCATCGATCGCGCCGGAGCACGAATAGGTGAAGAGCAGGCCGCCCGGCCGAAGCAGTTTCAGCCCGGTCAGGTTGATGTCCTTGTAGGCGCGCGCCGCGCGGTCCACATGTTCGCGCGACGGCGCGAATTTGGGCGGATCCAGCACGATCAGGTCGAAACGTTCGCCTTCGTCGTAAAGACGGCGTAGCGTCTTGAACGCGTCGGCATCGAGCCAGGTGGCGCGCGCAGCGTCGAAACCGTTAGCCGTCACGTTCTGCTGCGCAAGCGCGAGCGCCTCGCCGGACGAATCGATCGACACCACGCGCTGTGCGCCGCCCTTTAACGCGGCGAGCGAAAAGCCGCCGGTATAGCAGAAGCAGTTGAGCACGTCGCGACCCTGTGCAAACTGCTGCACGAGCGCGCGGTTGTCGCGCTGGTCGACGTAGAAACCCGTCTTGTGGCCGTTGCGTACGTCGACGTGATAGCGCACGCCGTTTTCCGTCGAGATCAGCGTGGCCGGCGGTTCGTCGCCGGCCAGCACGCCGGTTGTCTGTTCGAGGCCTTCCTTCTCGCGGATCGACACGTCGGAGCGTTCGTAGACGTTCGGACAACCCGTTGCATCTGTCAGCGCCGCGACGATCGCTTCCTTCCACGCCTCGACGCCCGCTGCCATGAACTGGCAGACGATCTGGCCGCGCTGTGTTTCATCGTCGGCGATGTAGTAGTCGACGACGAGACCGGGCAAACCGTCCGCCTCACCGAAAATCAGCCGCACGGCGCCGGTGTTCTGCACCATCTTTTGACGATGTGCGAGCGCGCGCTGCACGCGGCGCCTGAAGAACGCGTGATCGACGGGCTCGGCCTCGTCGAAGCTCCAGACGCGCGCGCGGATCTGCGAGTGCGCGCTATACGCCGCGCGCGCCAGAAACCGGCCGTCGTGCGCCCGGACGATGACGGTCGCGCCCGAAGCCGGCTCACCGTCGACGCGATCGATCGCGTTCGCATAGACCCACGGATGGCGGCGCAGCAGCGACTTCTCTTTCGACGATTTCAGCGTGACGGTGATCATGATTTGACTTTGCGAGGGGCTATTGCGTGCGGGCGACCGGGCGGACGTCTGTGCCCTGGGCGCTGCGGGAAGATGCATTGATATGGCCGGCGCGCATCAATTCGGGCGCCGGAAAGAGTATGGCTAGTCGCGCTTTTTGGCGCGCGGATGCGCCTGATCGTAGACCCGCGCCAGATGCTGGAAATCGAGCGCCGTATAGACCTGCGTGGCGGTGATGCTCGCGTGCCCCAACAGTTCCTGCACCGCGCGCAGGTCGCCGCTCGACTGCAGCACGTGCGTGGCGAACGAGTGACGCAGCACGTGCGGATGCACGTTCGCGGGAATGCCCGCGAGCATCGCGGCACGCTTCACGCGATCGCGCACGACGTTCGGCGACATCCGGTTGCCGCGCGACGAGAGAAACAGCGGGTGCGGATCGTGTTTCACGAATTCATCGCGCACGGCGATCCAGGCGCGCAGCGCATCGAGCGCCTTCGCACCGACCGGCACGACGCGGCGCCGGTTGCCCTTGCCGAGCACTTCGACCTCGGTCGCGTCGAGCTTGAGCCAGCCTGCCGAGCGATAGCCGTCGCGGTCGGCGAACGCGATGTCCAGCCCGATCAGTTCCGAGAGCCGCAGCCCGGACGAGTAGAACAGTTCCAGCATCGCGTGATCGCGTAGCCCTTCGGCGGTGCTCGCGGGGGGCGCTTCCATCAGCGTGTGCGCGTCGTCGACGGAAAGCGCTTTCGGCAGGGTTTTCGCCTGCTTTGGCGCACGGATGGTAGCGACCGGATTCACCGGCAGATCGATCCGCCCGGCGAGCCAGCGATAGAACGCGCGCCACGACGAAAGACGATGACTGATCGAGCGCGCCGACAGGCCGCCCGCGTGCGCCCGCGCGACCGCGCCGCGAATATCGGTGGCGGTGAGCTGCTGGAGCGGGCGACCGTTCGCGAGTTTCTTCAGTTCGTCGAGTTCGTGTGCGTAGCCGCGCAGCGTGTGCTCCGACAGCCGCCGCTCATGCTCGAGGCTCGAGAGATAAGCGGCGACAGGATCGGCGGGATTCACGGTCTCTGGGTGCGAGGGGTGGACGCGGGCAGGCGTTTAGCGCGGCAACAGGCGGCTCAGCGCCGCGCTGGCGAGCGCGCCGATCTGCGTGAGGAAATCGGTTGCCATGCCGTCGTGAAAGCGCCGGGTATCCGGCGAGCCCATCACGAGCAAGCCGAACGCGCTTGCATCGGCCTCGGCTTCCGGGTCGCGCAGCGCGAGCAGCGCGATGGAAGCGATGGATTGCGCCGGAGCGTCTTCGGCAGGAACGTTGTTCTCGTCCGGGACCGCCGTGAGCGCGGGTGCGAGCCATTGCGCGGCCTCGAAACCGGTGTTCGCGCCGCAATACGGCGTGGCCAGACTATTCGCGAAAATGCGGACTTCCTCGCCGACGTGGCGCGCGAATTCCGCGTGCGCGTACGGCTCGGAGACGTCCCACACGCGCAGCGCCGCCTGTGGCACGTCAAAGATGTCGCGCAGGCCGTCGGCGATCGTGCGCGGCAGCGCGTGCGGATCGCGTTCTGACATCACGCGCGTCGTCCAGCGGCTGAATCTGGCCGCGATGCTGTCGTTTTCGTGACCGTAGCGCAGCAGCTCGGCGAGCCGCCGTTCAAGGTGTTTGTTCTTGTCGCGCAGCATGTCCATCTGCCGTTCCTGCAGCGACACCGCTGCTTTCCCGTGCGGATTCGCCAGGCGGATGGTCGCGAGCATTTCCGCGTGTTCGGCGAAAAAATCAGGGTTGGCAAGCAGGTATTCGGCGACTTCGCGATCGTTCATGGTTTCGGCTTAAGGGATGCGCGGGGCGTGGAGTGGTTAATGATGGATTATTGATGGATTCTGTTTGCAGCTAGCCGGCCAGCTCGATCTCGCCTTCGAACACGGTCGTGGCCGGGCCCGCCATCATGAGCGGCGCGGCCTCGTCCCGGGCGCCGTTCCATGTAATGGTCAGCGCGCCGCCATGGGTATGCACTGTGACGGGCGAATCGAGCAGCCCGCGACGGATGCCCGCCGCGACCGCCGCGCACGCGCCCGTGCCGCACGCGAGCGTTTCGCCCGCACCGCGCTCATGGACGCGCAGCCTGATTTCGTTGCGCGTGACGATCTGCATGAAACCGGCGTTCACCTTCTGCGGAAAGCGCGGATGCTTTTCGATCGCGGGGCCGTCGGTGCCGACGGCAAACGCCTCGACGTCGCCGACGATCTGCACCGCATGCGGATTGCCCATCGATATAACCGAAATCTCACGCGTGGCGCCGTTCACGTCGAGCGGCCAGAGCGTGTCGCCGCCTTCGCGGCGCCCTTCGAGGCCACCGGCATCGAACGGGACGCGCGCGGGCTCGAACACCGGCGCGCCCATATCGACGGACACGTCGCCGTTCTCCTGCATGGTGAGCGTGACAAGGCCGTTCTGTACCTGCACGCGCACGGTGTGTTTGTCGGTCAGATGCGCGTCGCGCACGAATTTGACGAAGCACCGCGCGCCGTTGCCGCAATGCTCGACCTCGCCGCCGTCGCAATTGAAGATGCGATAGCGAAAGTCGACACCTTCCACGGTGGGTCGTTCGACCAGCAGCAACTGGTCGGCACCGACGCCGAAATGACGGTCCGCGAGCGCGCGCACCTGTGCCGCCGTCAGCGAGACAGGTTGCGTGTAGCCGTCGAGCACGACGAAGTCATTGCCCGCGCCGTGCATTTTGGTGAATTTGAGTTTCATCCCACTATTGTAAGGGACGCGCGAGTATGCGCGTGGGTGCCGGTTACGACATTGGTCATCTGGCCAGGGTGCCACCAGATGCGCCGCGTTCAGTAAACGCTCGGGTCACCGGGCGGGCGCGTCTTGAAACGCTTGTGCACCCAGTAGTACTGCTCCGGCATGTTAGGGATCTGCTCCTCGAGAAACGCGTTCATGCGGCGTGCATCAAGGTCATCGTCGCCGGTGGGGTAGTTGTCCCACGGCTTGAATACGTTCAGCCGGTAACCCTTGTAGTTCGGCAGCACCTCGCCGATGAACGGCACCACCTGCGCGCGGCCCACTTTCGCGAGCCGGCCGACGGCGGTCAGTGTGCACGCCGGCACGCCAAAGAAGGGCACGAACGTCGAATTGCGCATGCCGTAATCCATGTCGGCGCCGAGCATCACGGGCTTGCGATCGCGCAGCCAGCGCAGCACGATGCGCGCGCTGTCGGCGCGGCTCGCCATTTCGGCGTCGAACCGGCTGCGCGCGGCCTTTGCCACGGCTTCGAATTCCGGATTCGACATCGGCTGATAGAGGGAGCCGCAGGTCCGATGCAGCGAATAGTTCAGGAAAATCGAGCCTGCCTCGATGCCGACGAAATGCAGGCCGAGAAAGAGCGTAGGCGGCAGATCGGGATCGTTCAGATCGATTGCGCTGTTCACCTGCACCAGCTTTTCCAGTTTTCGCGCCGAGCCGAACCACTGGACGCTACGTTCCAGATAACTGCGGATCGCGTGGCGAAAGTGCTTTTGTGCGACGTCTGTGCGGCGTTCGTCGCTCCATTCCGGGAAGCACAACTTCAGATTGATATGAACAATGCGCTTGCGTTGGCTCGGGATCTGATACAGCAGCCAGCCGAGGCCGTCACCGAGACGCGCGACGAAACCGTACGGCAAAAGCGCAAATAATTTCAGCAGCGCGATCCCGAATTTGGCCCCATAGCGGCTCAGCATGCGGCTTCCCCGTGTGGGGTGCAGCACGGAAGCGTCTTCAGGAAATCAGAAAAAAGGACGTAATACATCACGCGAGGTCGTTCTGTGACAATCTGAGGAAGTCGCTATAATAAGGGCTTCGCCGAGTTAATAGACAACTTGCGGGGCGAAGCTGACGGGTGCCAACACAGTGTTTGCGCGTCCGATGGTTTGTAAATCCGCTAAAGCGTCGCCGCTTCAGGCCTCCGGAGCTGGCTACGTGAAACTCAACCGTAACCACATAACAGGAGTCTGCAACGTGGCAAACGATTACTTCTTCACCTCCGAATCCGTTTCCGAGGGTCATCCGGACAAGGTCGCCGACCAGATTTCGGACGCGATTCTCGACGCTATCCTGGCACAGGACAAATATTCGCGTGTTGCAGCGGAAACGCTGTGCAACACCGGTCTCGTCGTGCTGGCCGGCGAAATCACCACGACGGCCAACGTCGACTACATCCAGGTCGCGCGCGAAACGATCAAGCGCATCGGCTACGACAACACCGATTACGGCATCGACTACCGCGGTTGCGCGGTGCTCGTCGCGTACGACAAGCAGTCGCCGGACATCGCCCAGGGCGTGGACCGCGCGCACGACAACAACCTCGATCAGGGCGCGGGCGACCAGGGCCTGATGTTCGGTTACGCGTGCGACGAAACGCCGGAACTGATGCCGCTGCCGATCCACCTGTCGCATCGTCTGGTCGAACGCCAGGCCAATCTGCGCCGCGACGGCCGTCTGCCGTGGCTGCGTCCGGACGCGAAGTCGCAGGTCACGGTGCGCTACGTCGACGGCAAGCCGCATGCCATCGACACCGTCGTGCTGTCCACGCAGCATTCGCCGGACATCGAACTGTCGACGCTGCGCGAAGCCGTGATCGAGGAAATCATCAAGCCGACACTGCCCGCTGAGCTGATCAAGGGCGACATCAAGTTCCTCGTGAACCCGACTGGCCGGTTCGTGATCGGCGGCCCGCAAGGCGACTGCGGCCTGACCGGCCGCAAGATCATCGTCGACACGTACGGCGGCGCGGCACCGCACGGCGGCGGCGCGTTCTCGGGCAAGGATCCTTCGAAGGTCGACCGTTCGGCGGCTTATGCCGGCCGTTATGTCGCGAAGAACATCGTCGCGGCGGGCCTGGCTTCGCGCTGCCTGATTCAGGTGTCGTACGCCATCGGTGTGGCGCAGCCGACTTCGGTGATGGTCAACACGTTCGGCACGGGCCGCGTGTCGGATGCAACGATCACGCGTCTGGTCCTGGAACACTTCGACCTGCGTCCGAAGGGCATCGTCCAGATGCTCGACCTGCTGCGCCCGATCTACGAGAAAACCGCTGCTTACGGTCACTTCGGCCGCGAAGAGCCGGAATTCTCGTGGGAATCGGCCGACAAGGCGCTCGCGCTCGCGGAAGCGGCCGGCACCGAACCGGTTGCCGCACTGGCCTGATCCGGGTCCTGCACGCGAAGTTTGTGTTCTACACAGAAAAACCCCGCCGGCCTGCGCCGCGCGGGGTTTTTTATTGCAAATCCGGAAAATTGTGCTGCGGCGGTCTGGCCTTGCGCCAGCCGGGCTCAACGCCCGGCCACAGCCTTTGATTCAATGCGTCGCAAACGCAAACGCAAACCAGCCCGTGCTCGTGACCGACACGCGACGCGGGCGACGGCTCGTGCTTCGAACCACCGCGGCCGGACGCGCGTTCAGCGTGCGCAGGGTCGTCGGCTTGCGCAGCAGCGTGCGCAGCGAGAAACGATGTGAACCGCTACTTACGCGAAGCGCCGCGAAAAACGAGTGAAACCACATGCGAAGACTGTCGACGGGCTTCGCGTCGCGCCATTGCCCGGCGAGTGCGCGCGTACGCGCCGAATGATGACGCAACGCACGCATGACGTGGCGGCGCGCGGGACGCGCAGCCTTCAACGCGGCGCGGGTAAGACTGGTGCTCGATAAGGTGTGCATGGTTTCAGTCAGAAAAATAGGGCATCGGACAAGCGATGGCAGGTGCGTTGAACGAAGCACCAAACAGGCCAGCGGGGTCGATGGAGAAACCGGGAAATGCGTGGATCGATGCCGCGGCAGCCGTCACAGGCCGCGCGCGCACCGCAGAGGCGGGATGGGCAATCAACATGCATGCAGGCTACACGCGATTCATGACGCCAGGAAGTCGGGTTTTTCCCCTTGAGAGTGCGGAAAATGCAGGTCATAACCCTGTTGCAAACACGGGCCATGAACTGCAATCGCGCGCCCGTGACCGTTTTTCGTGCGGGGCTGCCCCTCGGATGTGCGATACGTCAAGGTAGCCGTTTGCGCGGTCGCCGATCGCGCGCGCAGCAGGATCGGGTACGTTTTACAATCCGGTATTAGCCAGCCGAACCGGAATGTCTCCATGTCAGTACAGTCGCATCCTTCGCTTCATTCGAAAAAGGAACAGGTACAGGTGCTGCGCGAACGCGGCTTCGTGGTCGTGCCCGGCCTGCTTTCGCCAGAGCGCTGCGCGCAGATGAAGCAGGTGGCGCAGCGGCAGTTGCAGGAGGCCGCCGCGCCGCTCGAATTCGAGGCGGATCTGCGCTATCCGGGCGCGCCCGAGTCGAAGCATGCGCCTGGCGGACACACCGTGCGGCGCCTGCTCGATGCTTACCAGCGCGATCCGCTCTTTCGCGAATGGGCGACCGCGCCGGAAATTCGTGGCTGGATGGAACTGTATTTCGGCGAGGAGCCGCGCCTGTCGCGCGCGCATCACAACTGCATGATGACGAAGCACCCCGCGTACGGCAGCCTGACGGGCTGGCATCGCGACGTGCGGTACTGGTCGTTCGAGCGGGATGACCTGGTGTCGGTGTGGGTCGCGCTCGGACCCGAAACGGTCGACAACGGCGCGCTCTGGTTTGTGCCGCTGTCGCACACCGCGCCGTTCACGTCGGAGCGCTTCGATCAGGCGAAATTTTTCCGCTCCGATCTGCCCGAAAATCAGGCGCTGATCCAGACGGCGATCTCGCCGGAACTGCAGGCCGGCGACGTCGTGTTCTTCCACTGCAACACGCTGCATTCCGCCGGCAAGAATATCAGCGACGACGTGAAATTTTCGCTCGTGTTCACGTATCACGGCGCGAGCAATGTGCCGCTGCCCGGATCGCGGTCGGCGTCGATTCCGGAAGTCGCGTTCTGAAGCTCGACCGGCGATCTTCAACCGGTAACCGCAAACGATGAGCGGTGTTTCAATCGTCAATCGCCGCTCATCGCGCGCGGATCTAGCGCTTGCCCGACACGACGAGACCGGTGAGCCCGGCAAGTGTCGCGACCACCCCGCCTGCGATCAGAAAGATCGTCTTGTTTGTCGGTGCGCCCGTGAAGACGCGCGAGACATCGTTGCTGAACGAGTGGAACGACTGGCCGCCGAAGTAAAGCAGCACCACGCCGCCAACGATCAACGCAAACGAGATCGCTCTGGTCATGAAAATCCCTCATCGTTAAACATGGTCGCCGCAGTTTAGGCGAGCGACGTGGCAACGTCCATCCTTCGTCCCGCAGTGTGGGGCGATGCAGTCGACGCCCCGATTGGCTACCATACACAGTTCAGCACGCCTTTTCAGCCTCTATCAGGGAATTCCAGCGATGGCTTACGAAGCAGCATCAGAACGCTATTCGGACATGCAATACCGCGTCTGCGGCAAGTCGGGGCTCAAGCTGCCGGCGCTGTCGCTCGGCCTGTGGCACAACTTCGGCGATACGACGCCTTTCTCGACGCAACGCGACATCCTGCGCACCGCGTTCGATCTCGGCATCACGCACTTCGATCTGGCGAACAATTACGGGCCGCCGTACGGTAGCGCGGAAACGAATTTCGGCCGCCATTTCAAGGACGATTTCAAGCCGTACCGCGACGAACTGCTGATCTCGTCGAAGGCGGGCTGGGACATGTGGCCGGGTCCGTACGGTCAGGGCGGCGGCTCGCGCAAGTACGTGCTCGCGAGTCTCGATCAGAGCCTGCAGCGCATGGGCCTCGATTACGTCGACATTTTCTATTCGCATCGTTTCGACGCCGACACGCCGCTCGAGGAAACCGCCGGTGCGCTCGCTACTGCGGTGCAACAGGGCAAGGCGCTGTACATCGGCATTTCGTCGTATTCGCCGGCAAAAACGCGTGAAATGGCGAAGCTGCTCAGCGAATACAAGGTGCCGCTGCTGATCCACCAGCCGGCGTACAACATGCTGAACCGCTGGGTCGAGCATGAACTGCTCGACACGCTCGATGGCATCGGCGCCGGCAGTATCGCGTTCACGCCGCTCGCGCAAGGTCTTCTGACCGGCAAGTATCTGAACGGCGTGCCGCAGGACGCACGCGTCAACAAGGCGGGTGGCGGTTCGCTCAAGCAGGAGCATCTGAGCGCGCAAAACATGGAGCACGTGCGCAAGCTCAACGAAATCGCGCAACGCCGCGGCCAGAGCCTCGCGCAGATGGCGCTTGCCTGGACGCTGCGCGGTGGCCGCGTGACGTCGGCACTGATCGGCGCGAGCAAGCCGGAGCAGGTGCGCGAGAATGCCGGTGCGTTGAAGAACCTTGAGTTTTCGAAGGAAGAACTGGCTGAAATCGATCGTTACGCGACCGAAGGCGGCGTCAACCTGTGGGAAAAGCCGTCGACCGATCAGCACGTCTGACCGGCTGCGCGGCCCTCGCGTTTGATCGCGCAGGTGTATCCGGAAAGCCGCCGCAAGGCGGCTTTTTCACGTGTGCTTCACGTATGCGGAGCGCCTGCCCCGGCGATCCGCGTGATCGGGTAGCTAGACCAGTGCGGGTAGGCCTTCGACCAGCAGCACCGCAACGACCACGCCGAGTAGCGCGCCCAGCACGCGCAACACGTTATGCCTGAACTCGGTTGCACACGGGCACGCGCCAAGAAAGAGCGCACCGGCTAGCGCCATCGGAATGACCAGAATGAAATCACCGATCGTGAAATAGGTCGTCATGCCCGTCTCCTTATGTGTTGCTGCATATTTCTGCGCGAGGCCCGCTGTAGTTGTAATGAAAGCGGAGCAACCGCGTGATTTGAGTATAGGCGACGGTTTGACGGACAGCGCCGTGATGCGGCGCCGCAGCGCGGCGTTTCGCATAGCCGGAGGCGCGCCAGGTGGGGCCCGACGCGGTCTGGCACCTGTTTGAAGTGGTCACGCAAAAGTGTGACGGCGCCTTGCAACGACCTTTCGATGCGCGCGGTGGCTCGTGGTTTACGCGAGGCCTTGCCGTTCGCGCGCGCGCAGCCACCACGCCCCCGCGATGCCGCACAGCAACAGCAACGTGACGAGCGAAACCACGCCGTTCCAGCCGTGCTTCACCCACACGTGTCCGCCGTACGAACCCACGATGCTTGATCCGAGGTAATACGCGAGCAGATACAGCGCGGCGGCCTGGCCTTTCGCCGTTTTCGCCATCCGGCCGACCCAGCCGCTTGCCACTGCGTGTCCGGCGAAAAAGCCGAACGTCAGGCACGCGATGCCGGCCGCGATCGCCAGGATCGGTTGCAGCATCGTCAGCGCCACGCCGCTCAGCATGAGCACGAGGCTTGCTATCAGCACGCGTGCCCGGCCGAACGTATCGGCCATGCGTCCCGACCACGGCGAGGCGACCACGCCGGTGAGATACACGACGAAAATCGAGCTGATTTCGGCCTGGCTCAGCAGGTACGGCGGCGCGAGCAGCCGGTAGCCGATGTAGTTGTACAACGTGACGAAACTGCCCATCAGCACGAACGCCATCAGGAACACGACCGGCAGTCCGGCGGTCGTGAAATGCTTCGCGAGCGCGGCTCGATGATGCGAAAAACCCAGCCCGCGACGAGGCACGAAATGGCGCGACGGCGGCAGCAGCGTGCGAAACGCGAGCATCGCCAGCAGGCCGAGCACGCCGATGACGGCAATCGACACACGCCAGCCGAACAGGTTCGCGACGACGCCCGTGATCACGCGCCCCGCCATGCCGCCGATCGCCGTGCCGCCCACGTACAGTCCCATCGCGAGGCCGAGGCCCTCGGGATGCACTTCCTCGGCGAGATAAGCCATCGCGACGGCCGGCACGCCGCCGAGCGCGAGCCCTTCGAGCGCGCGCAGCACCAGCAGCTGATGCCATTGCGGCGCGAAAGCCGCCGCGAGCGTGAGCACCGACGACGCCGTGAGCGACGCCGTCATCAGACGATGACGGCTCCAGCCTTCCGACACAAAGCCCGCGACGAAAATCGCGAACGCGAGCGTGGCCGTCGTGAGTGAGAGCGAGAAACTGCTTTGCGCGGGGCTGACGCCGAACGCCGTCGAGAACGCGGGCAGGAGCGGTTGCACGCAATAGAGCAGTGAGAACGTCGCGTAGCCGGCGAACAGCAGCGCGAGACTTGCACGCCAGTAGGTGCGCGTGCCGCGCTCCAGGTACGGAATGCCGGAAGCGTCGTCCGGCGCATGACCCGAAGCAGTTGAAGAAACCGCCGGATCAGGCAGCCGGTCAGGTTTCTGTGAAGCGTTCACGAAGCGGTCTCCCGGAAAAGCAAAGACCTCAACGATACGCCGGTCACGCGTGAGAGGTGGCCGGCGCGGGCAATCGATGGCGTTCCCGCGGCTGCGCGAAACGCGCGCCGCGCACCGGATTCGATGCAACGCAACGCAACGCCGCTCGCCACGCGTACCGCGCGCGTCGCTATCCGCGCGTTGCCGGCGCGCTGGACACCGCACCGGTCGATGTGCCCGAAGGTGCATCGGGATGCACGATCTGCTCGTCGGTGGGCAGTTGCGACGCGTCCCAGCCGCCGCCGAGCGCCTTGATCAGCGCGACGCTCGAGGCCATCCGGCGGCGCGCGATGGCGACCGACTGGCGTTCGTTCGACAGCGCCGTGGTCTGCGCGACGACGACATCGAGATAGGTGATCGCGCCGTTTTTGTAGCGGTCCGAGATCACCGCGAGCGCGCGCTCCGCAGCCGTCACGGCATCGTTCTGCGCGAGCGCTTCCTGTTCGAGCACGCGCAATGCGGCGAGATTGTCCTCGACGTCGCCGAACGCGCTGAGCACGGTCTGACGATAGTTCGCGACGCTTTCGTCGTAGTGCGCCTGCGCCTCTGCCTTCACGGCCGCGCGTCCGCCGAAGTCGAGCAGCGTGCCCGCAAGCGTCGGCCCGAGCGACCAGAAGCGCGAGGGCGCCAGCAGCCACGAGCTGACGTTCGTCGCTTCGAGACCGCCGGTGACGGACAGCACCAGGTCCGGAAAGAATGCCGCGGTCGCAACGCCGATCTGCGCGTTCGTCGCGGCCATCTGGCGTTCCGCGGAAGCGATGTCGGGCCGCCGTTCGAGCAGCGCCGACGGCACGCCAGCCGGCGCCACGACCGGCACCGCGACGAGCGGCGCGACGGGCAGCGAGAACGTCGACGGACTCTGGCCCGTCAGGATGGCGATCGCGTGCTCGAGTTGCGTGCGCTGCACGTCGAGATCGATCGCCTGCGCCTGGGTGGTTCGCAGCTGGGTTTCCGCCTGCGCGACATCGGCGTCGGTGGCGATGCCGCCCGCCCGGCGATGCTGCGTCAGGTCGAGCGCATCGCGATATGCCTTGATCGTGTTGTCGAGCAGCTGATGCTCCTGATCGATACCGCGCAGCTCGAAGTAGTCGGTGGCGAGTTCGGCCTGCATCGACAGAAGCGCGGACTGCGCATCGGCGGCGCTCGCCTGCGCGCCCGCTTTCGCGCCTTCGACGCTGCGCGAGATGCGACCCCACAGATCGGGTTCCCACGATGCATCCGCCTGCACGAGGTAGTCGTTGAGCGTGAGGCCGGCGGTCGATTTGTGCAGCACGTTGGCCGACGAACGCGCGCGCGAATAGTCGCCGGATGCGGTCACGGACGGAAAGAAGCTGGAGCGGAACTGCGAGACCGTGGCGCGGGCCGCGCGAAAGCGCGCCTGCGCGGCCTGCACGTCCTGGTTTTCGGTGGCGACGCGCGTTTCGAGCGCGTTTAGCGCCGGGTCGCCGTAGACTTCCCACCACGCGCCGCGCGTGCCGAGGTCGGCGGGTTGCGCGGGCTTCCAGCCGGTGCCTTCGAGTTCCTTGTATGTCGCGGCGGTGGTCGAGGTCGGTTTGACGTAGTCCGGACCCACGACGCAGCCCGCAAGCATCGATGCCGCTGCAATCGCTGCCAGCGAAAGACGCAGCCCGCGCCGGTGAGACGAACGATGAAGTCGCATGTTCACTGCCCGGCCTGCCCTGACGAAGCGCCTTGCGCACTGGCCGTCGCCGTGGCGGACGCGCCCGCTGCGCCGCCTGCGCCATTGGGCCCGCCTGCGTTCTTCCGCTCGACGATGCGCACGGGTGCGCCGTTGACGATCGAATCCTGCGGATTGAGGATCACCTGCTCATCGCCCTGCAAACCCGATGCAACGGCCACGCGCGTGCCGAAGTCCGTCCCGAGGGAAACGGTCACCAGCTTGACGTGGTTGTCGGGCGTCACGGTGGCGACTTTCACGCCATCCGGCCGGAACAGGAACGCGTTGCCCGGCAGCGTGAACCGCGCGGCGCCCGTGCCGAGCGCGAAGTGCACCTGCGCATATGCGCCCGGCAGCAGATCGCCGTCGTGATTGTCGACATCGACTTCGACGAGCATCGTTCGCTGTGTCGCATCGACGGACCCAGCCGTGCGCGCGACCTTGCCTGGATAGTGTTTCGCGGGCGTTTCCGTGAGCGTGAGGTATGCGTTCTGCTGCGCATGGATCTGCTGCGCGTAAGCCTGCGGCACGTTGACGTACACCCGCAGCCGGTCCGCCTGCGCGACGTGGAACAGCTCTTTCGCCGGACCGCCCGAACTGCCTGCATCGATCAGCGCGCCGACGTCGACGTTACGCGCCGTCACGATGCCGTCGAACGGTGCGAAGACCTTCTGGAACGACTGCGTCTTTTCGAGCCGCGCGACGTTGAAACGCGCCGCGTCGAGCGTCGCTTTCTTCGCGAGCATGTCGCCGACTTTCTCGTCGGTTTCCTGCTTCGAGACCGAGTTGCTTTTCAGCATGTCGGTCCAGCGGTCGGCGGTCGTTTTCGACAACGCGAAATTTGCCTGCGCATTGGCAAGATCGGCGCGCGCCGCGCGCAACTGGTCGTCGACTTCCGGCGTGTCGATCTCGGCGAGCAGCTGGCCGGCCTTCACGTGCGCGCCGATGTCGGCGTACCACTTGCGCAGATAGCCGTTCGTGCGCGCGTAGATCGGCGTGTCGAGAAACGCCTGCACGTTGCCCGGCAGCACGAGATCGAGCGCCGCATCCGACTTTTGCGGATGCACGACCTGGACGCTCGTCTGGCTCGCGTGAACCGCATCGCGTTCGAGCGCGGCGTGCGCGCTGCGACGCGACCAGATGCCCTGCGCCGCGAGCACCAGCACGACGACGATCGCCACCACGACGGGCCAGCGCTTGCGCTTCGGCATCGCCGTTGCTTTAGCCTTCAGGAGGTGCGCGTCGTCGTGACGCTCCGGACCTTTGCCTTCCATCAATGCCCCACATCAGGATGTTTTTGAACCACGTTTTCCGACGCGCGTAGACGTCGCGCCGAGAGCTGTCTATAGATCAGCGAGAACACCACCGGCACGAAAATCAGCGTCGCGAGCGTGCCGACCGCGAGACCGCCGATCACCGCCCGGCCGAGCGGCGCGTTCTGCTCGCCGCCTTCGCCGAGGCCGATCGCCATCGGCACCATGCCGATCACCATCGCGAGCGCGGTCATCAGCACAGGACGGAATCGCGTGAAGCCCGCTTCGATGGCGGCGCGTGTCGCGTCGCCGTGTTCGAGCAGCTGTTCGCGGGCGAAGCTGATCACCAGGATCGAGTTGGCCGTCGCGATGCCGATACACATGATCGCGCCGGTGAGCGCGGGAATCGACAGCGTGGTGTGCGTGAGAAACAGCATCCACACGATGCCCGCGAGCGCGCCCGGCAACGCGGTGATGATGATGAACGGATCGAGCCACGACTGGAAGTTCACCACGATCAGCAGATACACCAGCACGATCGCGAACACGAGACCGGCGAAGAGGCCGGAGAACGAATCGTTCATCGTCTGCACCTGGCCGCGCAGCTTGATCGTCGAGCTCTTCGGCATGTCTGCTTTCGAGTCGGCGATGATCTTCGAAATGTCGTCGGAGACGCCGCCGAGATCGCGGCCGTCGGCGGTGCCGTAGATGTCGATCGTCGTTTGCGCGTTGTAGTGGTTGATGACGGCGTTGCCCGCTTCGCGGTGCATCGTCGCCAGCGAGCCGAGGATGTTGCTCTTGCCGTTCGCGTTGAGCGGAATATTCGCGAGCGCCTGCAGCGAATCGATCGTGTATTGCGGCGCTTCCGTGATCACGTTGTAGCTGACGCCGTTCAGCGGATTGAGCCAGAACGTCGGCGTCGTCTGCTGGCTGCCCGATAGCGTGATCAGCAGGTTGCTCGCCACGTCCTTCTGCGTGAAGCCGGCCTGCTGCGCGCGCGTGCGGTCGACGTCGATGAAAATGCGCGGCAGGTCGGAGGGCTGCTGGATTCGGGCGTCGGCAAACCCGGGCACGGTGCGCAGGCGGTCGAGCAGGCGCGCGGCGAACGCACGGTTACCCTGCACGTCGCGCCCGACGATCTGGATATCGATCGGCGACGGCATGCCGAAGTTGAGCGTCTGGCTCACGATATCCGCGGGCAGGAACGCGAACTGCACGCCGGGAAATTCGTCGCTGAGCGTGCGGCGCAGGAGGCGGACGTAACCGGCGGTCGGATGATGATCGGCGTTCAGCGTGATGAGCACGTCGGCGTCGGACGAGCCGATCGTGCCCGTGTTGCTGTACGACAGGTTGATACCCGACACCGGCAGGCCGATGTTGTCGATGATCGAATGCAGTTCGGCAGGCGGAATCAGCTGACGAATCCGTTTGTCGACGCGATCCGTGACGACCGCCGTTTCCTCGACCCGCATGCCGGTTTTCGCGCGCAGATGGAGCGCGATCGTGCCGGCGTCGACCTGCGGGAAGAAGTCGCGGCCGAGAAACGGCATCAGCAGCATCGACGCGCCGCAGCACGCCAGAAACGCAATGACGAACACGCCTGGTTTCGCCACGCGCGCTTCCAGAAACACGCGATAGCGGTTGCGTACGTTCTCGAAGCCGCGCTCGAACGCGAGATGCGCGCGCATGAACGGATTGTGCGTCGTTTCGCTTACGTGCAGGTCTTCCTTGCGATGGTGATTGCGCAGCAGGTATTTCGCGAGGGTCGGCACGAGCGTGCGCGAAAAGAAGTACGACGCGAGCATCGCGAAGACGACGGCTTCGGCAAGCGGAACGAACAGATAATGCGCGACGCCCGTCAACAGGAACATCGGCACGAACACGATACAGATCGCCAGCGTCGACACCAGCGTGGGGATCGCGATCTGATGCGCGCCATCGAGAATCGCCTGCTCGAGATTCTTGCCCTGCTCCAGCTGATGGCTGATGTTTTCGATCGCGACGGTCGCGTCGTCGACCAGAATCCCGACCGCGAGCGCGAGCCCGCCGAGCGTCATGATGTTGATCGTTTCGCCGAGCGCGGACAGCGCGATGATCGACGTGATCATCGAAAGCGGAATCGACACGGCGATGATCAGCGTCGCGCGCCAGTTGCCGAGAAAGAGCAGGATCATCAGGGCGGTGAGGCCGGCGGCGATCAGCGCTTCGCGCAGCACGCCCTGCACCGAGGCGCGCACGAACAGCGACTGGTCAGCGACAGGATCGATGTTGAGCGACTCGGGCACGAGATTGCGCAGCGTCGGCATCATGTCCTTGATGCGCTGGACGATTTCGAGTGTCGACGTATTGCCGCTCTTGTTGATCGTGAGGAGCGATGCGCGCTGGCCGTTCACGCGCACGATGTTCGTCTGCGGCTGGAAGCCGTCGCGCACGTGCGCGACATCGCGGATATAAACGGTGCCGTTCGCGGTGGACTTGATCGGAATGTTGTTCAGGCCGGCGAGCGAATCGGGGCTCGCGTTCATCGTCACCGAATATTCAGTCGAACCGATTTTCGCGGTACCCGAGGGCAGGATCAGGTTTTGCGCGGTAATCGCGTTCACCACGTCCATCGGCGACAGGTTGCGCTCCTGGAGCTTGCGCGAATCGATGTCCACCATGATCTGGCGCTGCTTGCCGCCGTACGGCAGCGGCGCCGACGCGCCGGGTATGGTCGCGAGCTGCGTCTTCAGGAAGTTATTGCCGAAGTCGAACAGTTCCTGCTCGGTGAGCGTCGGCGACGACAGCGCGAGGCGCAGGATCGGCACTGTCGACGCGTTGTAGCGCAGGATGAACGGCGGCGTGATGCCCGGCGGCAGCGAGCGCACCTGCGACTGCGACAGTGCGGTGACTTCCGCGAGTGCCTCGTCGATATTCGCATGTGGCTGGAAGAAGATCTTGACGACAGCGATGCCGTTCAGCGAGGTCGATTCGACGTGCTCGATGTCGTTCACCGCCACCGAAAGCCCGCGCTCGTAGTTGAGCACGATGCGCTTTTCCATCTCGTCGGCGGGCAGGCCGTTGTACGACCAGATCACCGACAGCACCGGAATGTCGATGTTCGGGAAGATATCCGTCGGCGTGCGCATGATCGTCAACGGTCCGACGATCAGCAGCAGCAGGGCGAGGACGATAAAGGTGTACGGGCGCCGTAGCGCGAGTCGAACAATCCACATTGAACGGCGCGGGTCTGGGCTGGTCGGTTGAAAGCCGGGCTGGCTGCGCCGCGTGCACGGCCTGCGTTGCGCGAACGATGGCCGCGCCCGGCATGCGCGACAGCAATATAACGCGTATCGTAGTCCTCATGCGTCATTTTCGGATACGGGTTCCCCAAGGTTTATGATTGGTCCATTACGACGCATTACACAAGGGACCGCTGATTGGGATTTCGTAAGTGGAATGTACGAATTGAGGGGTGTTGGGCCCTTATTTTTCGCTTTCCCGGGCGGTACAAAACGTGAACAATGAGTTTGAAGGCCTTTTTCGCGGTTCGCGCGATGCAGGTTAGGTGCGCACGCAACGTTTCTGGCAACGCGGCGCTTTTTATCGCCACACGACCGGCGCTTCATTCAAGCCGGCAAAGAGAACGGGGAAACATCATGCAAGTCGGTTCTATCGTCCGCACCGTGCATATCGCCGTGCCCCAGGGCGCACGCGGCATCGTCATGCGCATTCTTGGCGACATGGCCATGGTGGCGTGGTACGCCGGTGAACCCGGTACGTCGATCCAGCTGAACACCGAACCCTTCTTCCTTGAAGACCTGATCGACACGGGCGAGCAGGTTCGCCCCGCCAGCGCGCAGATGCACTGAACGCGGTGCCGCGCGCAGCGCATCGACGCAGCGCGCAGTCGGGATAACGTTGTGTCCGGGGCGCGGAAAGCGTTGGCGCCCCGCGCGCCTGCTGCCTGCATCGGGGGCTTGATGCACACGCCGTTACATCCAGTGATGCGCTGGCATGCCCCTGCGTGACGCGTCACGCGTGTCACGTGTGTCGCTCGTCATCGCGGACGGCGCGGCGCACAATGCGGGCATGAACGACGACACTCCCGATCTCCAGGACGGCGCTTCCAGCACTGTCCCTTTCGCCCGGCTGACGCCGGAATGCGTGCTCGATGCCATCGACAGCGTCCTGATTCCCGCCGGCCAGCGCACCGATGGCCGCATGCTCGCGCTCAACAGCTACGAAAACCGCGTCTTCCAGGTGGGTGTGGAAGACGGGCCGCCCGTTGTCGCGAAGTTCTACCGTCCCGGGCGCTGGACGGACGAAGCCATTCTCGAAGAGCACGCGTTCGTCGCGGAACTGGCCGCGCGCGAGATTCCCGCGGTGCCGGCGCGCGTCGATAACGGCCATTCGCTGCATACGTTCGACGGCTTCCGTCTCGCGATTTTCGAGCGCCGCGGCGGACGCGCGCCCGATCTCGATCGCGACGGCACGCTCGAATGGCTCGGACGTTTTATCGGGCGTATTCACGCGATGGGCCAGCTCGAGCCGTACAGGTCGCGCCCGGCGCTCGATATCCAGAGCTTCGGCTACGAGCCGCGCGATTTCCTGCTGGAGCATCGCTTTGTCCCCGATGACGTTCGGACAGCCTGGGAAACGGTGGCCAATCTGGCGCTGGAAGGCGTCGAGCGCGCGTTCGAGCGCGCCGGCGATATCCGCTCGCTGCGCGTTCATGGCGACTGTCATCCGGGCAACGTGCTATGGACCGAAGCTGGCCCGCATTTCGTCGACTTCGACGACAGCCGGATGGCGCCCGCCATCCAGGATCTGTGGCTGCTGCTGCCGGGTGAGCGCGCGGCAGCGTCGCGCGCATTGACGGACCTGCTGGCCGGATATGAAGACTTCTGCGAATTCGAGCCGCGCGAGCTGTATCTCGTCGAAGCGTTGCGCACGCTGCGGCTGATTCACTATTCGGCGTGGCTCGCGCGGCGTTGGGACGACCCCGCGTTTCCCGCGGCGTTTCCGTGGTTCAACACGCAGCGCTACTGGGAAGACCGCATTCTCGAACTGCGCGAGCAGATCGGCGCGATGCAGGAAGGGCCGCTCTGGCCGGTTTGATTTTCGGCGCCCGGTGGTCGCTCACGGTGAGCTGGTCGCGACGCGCGCGCCATCGAGCGTCGATTTCACGATGACCTGCGCGCGCACATCGCGTCCGAGAGTTTCCATCGCCGGGCGCATCTGCGCGAATTCATCCGGCGAGCAGACGTCGCTGTCGAAATGCGTGCTGCCGTCGCGGGTGACGTCGATGACGTGCGTCGCCGGATCGAACGTGTACTGCGAGCGGAAATCGAGGAAACGGTCCTGCGTCTGCGCCGGCTCGGGCATGTCGAGCACGCGGAAGTTCGCCGGCAGCGTGATTTGCGTGTGCTCGTGCAGTTCGATATTGCGGCACACGAACGGCTGCGTGCGCTGGCGTTCGCCGAGCCAGTAGCGCGTGTCCGATTCGAAGCCGCCAGCGAGGCTCGTGAGCGTCGGAATCGATGCCGCCGTGCCGGGCACGACGAGATTCTCCAGCGTGCCGCGCATCGTGAGCACGAGCGGGCCGCCGGTCGCGGCGAGGTTGCTGGTGGTGAGCGTCGCCGCGCCGCGCAGGTTCGCATTGCGCAATTCGCCCTGAAGCGATTCCTCGCGCTGCGCGGGCGTTTGCAGGCGTAGCATCGTGCGACCCTGTTCAGCCGCCCAGCCCGTCGCTTCCAGCCTGTAGACGAACGTCGCCGAGCCGTCCGGCATCACGACGATCGACAGATCCGTGCGGCGTGCCATCGTCGCTGTCGAAGGTGTCCGTGCGAGCACGCCTTCGTTCACGAGCAGCGCCGGGCGGTTCATGTCCGTCGACGGCAGAAAACCGAACTCGACGTTCGTCGCCGTGGAATCGGCGTAGAGCTGCAGGTCGGGCAGCCACGAAATCACGTGATTGATGACGCCGTAGCCTGGCACCGTCGGCAGCGAATAGATGGTGCCGCTATTGATGAGCGCCGGCTCGTTGCGGATGCCGACGGCGTCGAGCAGCGCGCCGTAGAGCGCGACGTGATCCTTGCAGTCGCCGTAGCGGTACGCGAGGATTTCGCTCGCGCGATGCGGAATCACCGCGCCGCGCCCGACGTTGATCGCGACGTAGCGCACGTTGCGGCGCATCCAGTCGTAGAGCGTCCTGGCTTTCGCGCGCGGGGTGGTGTCGTGTGCGGTGAGCGTGCGGGCCAGCGTGACGACAGCGGGATCGGCCGCGCTCGCATCGACCGACGAAGCGCGGTACGTCGCCGCGAACGCCGCGTAATCGGGAAACGTCGACACCATCAACCTGTCGCCGTACGACACGTACGCCACCGAGCCATATTCGAGCCGCCCGAAATGCGCCTTGTCATAGCGGAATTCGTAGCGCGTGCGTCCATGCGCGGTGACCGGCGCGATCGTCGTGAAGCCGCGCGCGTCGGCATATAACGGCTTGCCGGCGGGCAGATCGTAGATGAGCCTGAAATTGTGCGTCGGTGCGAGATCGGGCGGCGTGAAGTCGCTGAAATGGCCCGGCACGATCGGCACCTTCTGCGTTTTCCGGTACGTCAGATGGACGCGCGCGCCCGGTTCGACCGCCGGAAAGACGATCACCTTTTCCTGGATGTCCTGAAACATCGGGGCATCGAACGAACGCGCTTCCTGCACGTCGCGTATCTGCTCCGGCCCGACGTCGTGCCGTACGCCGTCCGCGCCCGTCGTCCAGGCTTCTACGATGTCGACGTCCGCCATGTTGCGGTTGAACCAGATGTACTGCTGCGCAACCCGCGCGACGCCGGCTTCGTTGTTCACGAGTAGCGTCATCGAATCGAGTTTGGTATAGGAGCCGTCCGCGTTGACGGTGAACGTCTGCGTTTCGCCTTCGTTCGTGTACGGCTCGACCGGCTGGGCCGAGGGCGTGGCGTATACGGCACGGGCGGCCGTCGACCAGACGAGCGTCAGGATGCAGGCAAGCTGAAGGAAGCGCATGGTGTGTTCAGGCATCCAGACGACCAGCGACAACGGTTAGGGACAGGTTCGTGTACTTAAAGGTCTGGCGAAGCCAAAGTCAAGCGGTCACCCCGCATAGCGCGAGCGAACGTCTTCGGTGGGCGTCGCGGCGTGGGTCGCCGGTCTGTCATGCGCCGTAACGGCTGGACACCCCACGCCGGATTGAGAAAAAATCCGGTCTGTGTAATGATAGCCATTCTCATTTGAAAGGTTCCGCCAGCCACTGTCACATTTCTCCTCTGTGATGGCCAGCCAGCCACGCCTTTTGCCGGATGCGGCCGCTGTTCCAGTCTTGCCCATCTGATGCAATCCACCCTGTTTCACGCCAGCGGCGCGCCCGGCAGGGCCATCGTCGCGCGCTGTCGTGTGCTTTTGCCTTTGCGCCTGGAGCCTGATGTGAACGCGCCTGAATCGATCGAAGTACAACCCGTCGCGCCGGCCGGCACGACGCGCTACAGGCAGCACGCTGTCGAGCCGGACCATCATCTGATGGACGATGCGCAGCAGGCCGCGCGCCGGCAGCGTTCGCGCCGCGCGACGTTTATCAAGTGGCTGCGCAAGGTGCATGGCTGGGTCGGCCTGTGGGGCGCAGCCATCGGGTTGCTGTTCGGCGTATCCGGCTTCTTGCTGAACCATCGGGCGGGACCGCTGAAGGTATCGTCCGGCAAGCCGCAGGTCGAACAGCTGCAACTCGCGCTTCCCGAAGGCAGCCGGTTCAGGACGCCGATGGACATGGCGCACTGGCTCAAGGGCGAACTGAAGATCGACGGCAAGCCGGGCAAGCCGCGTCGCGAGCCGGCGCACCGGGTGGCGTGGGGCGACCATAGCGTCGTGCAGCCCGAGTACTGGCAGGTCGGCGTCTTCGGCACAAAAGAAAGCGTGCAGGCGGAATACTGGGTGGGCAACGACTACGTGTCAGTCAGGCGGGCGCAGAACACGTTCCTCGGCGAGCTGAACAACCTGCATCGCGGTGTCGGGATGAGCATCGGCTGGGTGCTGTTTATCGACACCTTCGCGGGCGGCATCCTGCTGCTGTCGCTGACGGGCGTGCTGCTGTGGACGGAGTTGAACCGCCGGCGCACGGTCGGCGTCGTGCTGGTACTCGGATCGATCGCGGCCGCCGTGCTCACCGGCATGTTCTAAGGCGCTTTCGCGCGATGGTCACACGCTGCAGGCCGCGTCGCCGCCCGCGGCGACTTCCCGCGCGGCCTTCGCGCCTTCCACCTGAAGCAGCGTGGGCAGCGAGACTCCGTTCTTCGCCGCCGTCACTTCGGCGAGAATCGACACGGCGATCTCCGGCGGCGTACGGCTGCCGATATAGATGCCAACCGGCCCGTGCAATCGCGCGAGTTCGGTTTCGTTCAGATCGAACTCCTTCAACCGCTCGCGCCGCGCCGCGTTGTTGCGCCGCGAGCCGAGCGCGCCGACATAGAACGCGGGCGTTTTCAGCGCCTCCATCAGCGCGAGGTCGTCGAGCTTTGGATCGTGCGTGAGCGCGATCACGGCGCAGCGCTCGTCGAGCTTCATGTCGAGGACCGTATCGTCCGGCATCGTGCGGACGATCTTCGTGCCCGGAATATCCCACTCGTCGGTGTACTCCTCGCGTGGATCGCACACCGTGACCTGATAGTCGAGCCCGACCGCGATTTGACAGAGATAGCGCGACAGCTGTCCCGCGCCGATCACGAGCATGCGGTAGCGCGGGCCGTGAATCGTCAAAAGACGCTGCTCGTCGAAATCGACGCCGTCGGTGGCCTGCGCCGGTGTGAGGCGCGCGGTGCCGGTCGCCATGTCGACCGTGCGCGCCACGAGCGCGCCGCGCTCCACCGAATCGCACAGTTCGGCGATACCGCTTTCCTTCGTCAGCGGTTCGAGCACGAGCTGGATCGTGCCGCCGCACGGCAGGCCGAAACGGTGGGCTTCCTCCGCGGTGATCCCATATTTGACGGCTTCAGGCCGTGTCTGCTCGATGCCGCACCGGCGCACCCGATCGATCAGATCGTCTTCGATACAACCGCCCGACACCGAGCCGACAACGAGACCGTCGTCACGCACGACGAGCATCGCGCCCTCGGGACGCGGCGACGAGCCCCACGTTTTCACCACTGTCACCAGCAACGCGCGATGCCCCTGTTCGAGCCAGCGGGCGCTGGATTTCAGAACTTCGAGATCCACGCTGTCCATGATTTCTTCCCTTTTCCTGCGTCTTCACCGGCGGCCTCGTCTGGGGATTCCGGTTCCTCACCGAAATCCGGCGGACCTGCTTCGGACGCGCCGGCATCGCCAGCATCGCCCTCGCCTGTTACCTGCGCGCTGAAGCGTTTGAAGAACTCGCCTGCGATCTTGCGGGCCGCGCCGTCGACGAGCCGCGAGCCGATCTGCGCGAGCTTGCCGCCCACCTGGGCGGTGGCGGTGTAGGACAGTTTCGTCGACGTTTCGCCGTCCGCTTCGAGGGTGACGTGGGCGTTGCCCTTGCCGAAGCCGGCGGCGCCGCCCTGTCCCTCGAAGACGATCGTATAGGTGTTCGGCGCATCGATGTCGGTGAGCAGCATGCGGCCCTTGAAGCGCGCTTTCACCGGTCCGACCGATGCGCTCATCGACAGCGCGTAGGCGTTCTCGCCGTCGGGCTCGATGCTGTCGCAGCCGGGGATCGACGCGCGCAGGATCGCGGTGTCGTTCAGCGCTTCCCACGCGCGTTGCTGCGGGACCGGCAGCGTATAACTTTCGGTCAGTTCCATGCGGATGCTCCTGCTGTTATCGTGCCTGCACCGGTGGCGCGAGGCGCGCGCGTGAGTTGCGCGAGGTCGCGGCCAAACGCGGCGAGGCTCTCCAGATTATGAACCGGCCGGTGCGCGTCCACATGCGGCAGCATGGCCTGCACGCCGCGCGCCCTCGGCGCGAACGCGCTGTAGCGCAGCAACGGGTTCAGCCAGACAATGCGATGCGCGAAGCGGTGCAGCCTGGCCATTTCGGTCTCGAGCACGTCGATCGCTTCGTGATCGAGGCCGTCGGTCACGAGCAGCACGGTGGCTCTGCCGGTCAGCACGCGCCGTGCCCAGCGCCGGTTGAATTCGGCGAGCGCCGCGCCGATCCGCGTGCCGCCGGACCAGTCCACCACCTGCTCCGCGATCGTCGCAATCGCGACATCCGGGTCGCGTTCGCGCAGCGCGCGCGTCGCGTTCGTGAGGCGGGTGCCGAACAGGAACACCTGCAGCCGTTCGCGCGATTGCAGGAGCGCATGGCAGAAATACAGCACGGCGCGCGAATAGCTGCTCATCGAGCCGGAGATGTCGAGCAGCAGCACGAGCGGCGGCTTGCGTTCCACGACCGCGCGGTATTTCCACACGGTCCAGTCGCCGCCCGCGCGTACCGCATGGCGTGCGCTGGCGCGCAGGTCCGCATGCGTGCCGCGCGACGAAGCCTTGAGCCGGCGCGTCGGTTCCGTCGCGAGCGGCAGGCGCTGGCCGCGTATCAGATGGCGCAGCGTGCGCCATTCGTCGGCGGTGAGCGTATCGAAGTCGCGGTGACGCAGGCGCTCTTCGGCGCTGAAGGTCACATGCGCGTGCAGTTCGTGCTGTTCGGTTTCCTGCGGCCGGTGGCCGGGCTTCGACGGCGGCGGCCGTACCGCGAGCGCATCCGCGAGGCGGTTGTTGCGGCGCGGTGGCGGCAGGCCGCCGCGCACTTTCGGCAGCAGCAGCGCGCGCAGCTTGCCTTCCCAGTCCGGGTCGCGCCAGAAGAGGTCGAAGGCGGCGTTAAAGAGATCGCGCTCGTCGGGGGCGGAAACGAGCAGCGCCGCGAGCGCCGCGCGCACATCGTCGCGGCGTTCGAGATCGACCCAGTGCAGTGCCGCGAGCGCGTCGACGGCCTGGGCCGGCGACATCGGCAGGCCCGCGCCGCGCAGCACGCGCACGAAATGCACGACGTTGCGCGCCAGCGTGGGGGTGTCCGGCGCGCTTTCGGCGAGCGGGCTGAGCGCAGCAGCGGCGAGGTCGTATGCGGACCTGCCGGTGACATCGGGAGCATCTGACGGGCGCGGGTTGGGCATCGCCGCTACTCCGGCACCGCGAGACATTGCGCGATCTGCTGCGCGTCGATACGCGCGAGGTCGTCCTGGTACTTGAGCAGCACACCAAGCGTGTTCTGTACGGATTGCGGATCCAGCTCCGTCACGCTTAGCGCGGAAAGTGCGCGGCACCAGTCGATCGTTTCGGCGATGCCCGGCGCCTTGAACAGGTCCATGCCGCGCAGCCGGTGCACGAAATTGACCGCGCGCCGCTGCAGTTCCGCCGACGTTTCCGGCGCACGCGCGGCCACGATCGCCAGTTCGCGGTCCCGGTCGGGATAGCCGATCCACTGGTACAGGCAGCGGCGCTTTAACGCGTCATGTACTTCGCGCGTGCGGTTCGAGGTCATCACGACGAGCGGCGGTTGCGCCGCGCACACCGTGCCGTATTCAGGAATCGACACCTGGAAATCGGAGAGCAGTTCGAGCAGAAACGCTTCGAACGGTTCGTCGGCGCGGTCGATCTCGTCGATGAGCAGCACGCGGCGCGCGCCCGGGTGATGTTCGTCGGGCATCAGCGCCTGCAGGAGCGGGCGCTTGAGCAGGAATTCGCTGCGATAGAGCGTGTCGTTGCCGGGCCGCTCGCCGGCGGCTTCGGCGAGACGCAGCGCCATGATCTGGCGCGGGTAATCCCATTCGTACAGCGCGCTGGCCGTATCGAGCCCTTCGTAGCACTGCAGGCGCAGCATCGTCGTGCCTAGCATGCCCGCGGCGGCCTTCGCGAGTTCGGTCTTGCCGACGCCCGGCTCGCCTTCGACGAAAAGCGGCCGCTCCATGCGCAGCGCAAGATAGAGCGCCGTCGCAAGCTCGCGACTCGCGAAATAGCCCTGAGCGGTGAGCTTTTCCAGGGTGGCGTCGATTGAATCGGGCTGCGTGGTTGTCATCGGTGAACTCGAGGCGCGACGATATTGCAAAACGGCGGATCGGGCGGCGAGGCGGCGGGCAACGGGCAACGGGCGGCGGTTGACGTACAGCGCCCGGCGGCGGATCCATGTTAACGCCGGACCCGTGCCGCCCGCTGGCAACCGCTGCTTCCGGTCATTCGCCAGTTACCAGCCGCTTGCCGCGTAAAGGACTTCAGCCGCTGCTGCTGTCCCCGCCGATCGCCCGCGCGGCCAGCACCGGGATCAGATGCGCGCGATAGTCGGCGCTCGCGTGCATGTCGGTGTTGAGGTTGCTGGCGTCGATCGTGACCGCGCGCGCCGCTTCCTGCGTGAAATTCGCGCTGAGCGCCTGCTCCAGCGCCGTCGCGCGAAACACCGACGAAGCCGCGCCCGTTACCGCCACGCGCACGCCACCCGTGCCACCCGCGCCACCCACGCCTTTCGCGACGAACACGCCCACCAGCGCAAAGTGCGAAGCCGGGTTGTGAAACTTCTCGTAGGCGCTGCTTTCGGGTACCGGGAACTCGACGGCGGTGATCAGCTCGTCCGGTTCCAGCGCGGTCTCGTACATGCCGACGAAGAAATCGTCGGCGGTGATGCGCTGCCTGTCGGTGACGACGGTCGCGTTCAGGCCGAGCACCGCGGCCGGATAGCACGCCGCCGGATCGTTGTTCGCGAGCGAGCCGCCGATCGTGCCGAGCGCGCGCACCTGGCGGTCGCCGATGTGCGCGGCGAGCCCGGCGAGGCCGGGCAGCACGCGCTGGATGTCGGCGTTGCCCGCGACGTCCGCGTGACAGACGGCGGCGCCGATCGTCACCGTTTTCGCGTCGACCTTGATCTCCTTCAACGCGGCGATGCGCGTGACGTCGATCAGTTGCGAAGGCTGGGCAAGGCGCAGGCGCATCGTCGGCAGCAGGCTTTGTCCGCCCGCGAGGTATTTGGCGTCGCTGTCCGCGTTCAGGGCCGCGACGGCGGCTTTCGCATCGGATGCGCGTTGATAGTCGAATGCATACATGTCGGCTTCCTCCGTTCAGGTCGTCGGGTTTTGAGCGGCGCGGATCGCGGACCACACGCGATGCGGCGTCGCCGGCATTTGCAGGTCCGTCACGCCGAGCGGCGCGAGCGCATCCAGGATCGCGTTGATCACCGCCGGCGGCGAGCCGATCGCGCCTGCCTCGCCACAACCCTTCACGCCCAGCGGGTTGTGCGTGCACGGCGTGCCCTTCGACGTCTCGACGGTGAAGTCCGGCAGATCCGACGCGCGCGGCATCGCGTAATCCATGTACGAGCCGGAGAGCAGCTGGCCGCTCTCGTTGTCGTACACGCAGCGCTCGAGCATCGCCTGGCCGATGCCCTGGCCGATCCCGCCGTGCACCTGGCCTTCGACGATCATCGGATTGATCACGTTGCCGAAGTCGTCCACGGCCGTGAATTGCTGGATGCTGCATTCGCCGGTGTCCGGATCGACTTCGACTTCGCAGATGTACGCACCCGACGGATACGTGAAGTTCGTCGGATCGTAGAACGCGCTTTCGTCGAGGCCCGGTTCGAGCTTGTCGAGCGGGTAGTTGTGCGGCACGTACGCGGCGAGCGACACGTCGGCGAATGCCTTCGTGCGGTCGGTGCCGGCGACGCGGAACACGCCGTCCCTGAACTCGATGTCTTCTGCCGCGGCTTCGAGCAGATGCGCGGCGATCTTCTTCGCTTTCGCTTCGATCTTGTCGAGCGCCTTCATGATCGCCGAGCCGCCGACCGCGATCGAGCGCGAGCCGTACGTGCCCATGCCGAACGGAATGCGTCCGGTGTCGCCGTGCACGATCTCGACGTTTTCGAGCGGAATGCCGAGGCGGTCGGCGACCACCTGCGCGAACGTCGTTTCGTGACCCTGGCCGTGGCTGTGCGAGCCGGTGAAGACCGTGACCGACCCGGTTGGATGCACGCGGATTTCGCCGACTTCGAAGAGCCCTGCCCGCGCGCCGAGCGCGCCCGCGATGTTCGACGGCGCGAGGCCGCACGCTTCGATGTAGCACGAATAGCCGAGGCCTCGTCGCTTGCCGTTCTTCTCCGACTCCTGCCTGCGCGCGGCGAAGCCTTTCACGTCCGCGAGTTCGAGCGAGCGGGCGAGGATGGTTTCGTAGTCGCCGGTGTCGTAGGTGAGGCCGACCGGCGTCGCATACGGAAACTCGCGGATGAAGTTGCGCCGGCGGATTTCGGCCGGGTCGAGCTTCATCTCGCGCGCCGCGGTTTCGACGAGCCGTTCGACGACGTACGTCGCTTCGGGGCGTCCCGCGCCGCGATAGGCGTCGACCGGCACCGTGTTCGTGAAGACCGCTTTCACTTCGGCGTAGATCGCGGGTGTCGCGTACTGGCCGGCGAGGAGCGTCGCGTAGAGGATCGTCGGGATGCTCGAGGAGAACGTCGACAGATACGCCCCCATGTTCGCGATCGTGTGGACTCGCATCGCGAGGAATTTGCCGTCGGCGTCCATCGCGAGTTCGGCTTTCGTCACATGATCGCGGCCGTGGGCGTCGGAGATGAACGACTCCGAACGCTCGGCGGTCCATTTGACAGGGCGGCGGATTTTCTTCGACGCCCACGTGAGCGCGACGTCTTCTGCATAGAGGAAGATTTTCGAGCCGAAGCCGCCGCCCACGTCCGGCGCGATTACGCGCAGTTTCGACTCAGGCAGGCCGAGCACGAACGCGGCCATCAGCAGACGCTCCACGTGCGGATTCTGGTTCGCGACGTAGACCGTGTAGCTGTCGTCCTGCGGCGACCAGCTTGCGTTGACCGCGCGCGGTTCGATGGCGTTCGGGATCAGACGCTGGTTGACGATGTCGAGCGTCGTGACGTGAGCGGCTTTGGCGAAGGCGGCGTCGGTGGCGGCCTTGTCGCCGTGGCCCCACGTGTAGCAGGTGTTGTCCGGCACTTCGTCGTGAACCGCCGGCTGGCCGGGATCGGCCGCGTGCGCGGTATCGACGGCGGCGGACAGCACGTCGTAGTCGACCTCGATGAGTTCGGCGGCGTCTTTTGCGGCCTTGATCGAATCGGCGATCACGAGCGCGACCTGGTCGCCGACGTGGCGGGCCTTTGTGTGCGCGATGACCGGATGCGGCGGCTCGTTCATCGGCTTGCCGTCCACACTGTGGATGAGCCAGCCGCACGGCAGGCCGCCGACGTTTTCGGCGGCCATGTCGGCGCCGGTGAAGATCGCGACGACGCCTGGGGATGCTTTCGCCGCGGTCGTGTCGATGCTTTTGATGCGTGCGTGCGCGTGTGGCGAGCGCAGGAATATCGCGTACGTCTGCTGCGGCAGGACGATGTCATCGGTGTACTGGCCGTTGCCGGTCAGAAAACGATAGTCTTCCTTGCGTTTGACGGAGGCGCCGATCATGCGGGGGGTATCGGGTGCGTTCATCGTCGGCTCCTCAGGCGGTGACTGTGGCGGACGCGGCTGCATCTGCGCTGGCGTTGCTGCTGGCGGCTTTCATGCCGGCGGCGCCTTCGAGGACGGCCTTGACGATGTTGTGATAGCCCGTACAGCGGCACAGGTTGCCATCCAGCTGACGGCGCACATCGTCTGCACTGGCGTCGGGCTGGGTCTGGACGAGCGCGATGGCGCTCATCACCATGCCGGGCGTGCAGAAGCCGCACTGGAGGCCGTGGCAGTTACGGAAGGCTTCCTGCATCGGATGGAGCGAGCCGTTTGCGGCGAGGCCTTCGATGGTGGTGATGCTGGCGCCCTCTGCCTGAACCGCGAGCATGTTGCAGGATTTGATGGCGCGACCGTTGAGGTGGACCGTGCAGGCGCCGCACTGGGCGGTATCGCAGCCGATGTGTGTTCCGGTGAGGCGAAGCGGGTCGCGCAGAAACTGGACAAGCAGGCTGTGGGGTTCGACTTCGGCGGTTACCGGTGTGCCGTTTACCGTCAGGCTGATGCTGATTGCCATTGACTGTCTCCTTGGGGGATAGAGACCGGTACGAAGCTCACATTTCCATTCCACTTCCTGTTCCGACTGCCTGCTGTGAGGTTCGTGCGGGTTTGGTCTGGTTTTTATGCTTGCAGCGAAAAGTAGAACACAAATTGGAGGGAGGGGGTATTGGGGGTTTGCTTTTGCCCCTTTGGCGGGGCGGCATTTTCGCTTTTTCGTTTTCCGTTATTGCTTTGGCCTTTCCTTGAATTCATGTCGGTCTATTAGCGTTGCCCCTGTGCGGGGCGGCACCTACTTTTCTTTGCCTTGCCAAAGAAAAGTAGGCAAAAGAAAGGCGCTTCGAAAGGCCACCTTTTCCAGGCGCGTCATCGCTGGGGAATGGCAACCCACGAAGTGTCGCCCCCACACCTCAGCCGCCATTGGTCCCCGCGCGATTCCGTCCCGCGCGCGGTCAGTGCCCGTGACAAAGGGCGCATTCATCCGACTGCGCGCTACGCGCATCGCCGACCGGCATAACCCGTCCCGCGCATTCGCGCCGCGACGCACGTAGTGCGGAGTGGGATGAATGAGCCCTGTGTCACGGGCGGTGGCTGCGCGGGAGATCAGATCGTGCGCGGACCAGCACGAGGTGAAATGCGGGAGCGACATCTCATGGGGTGCCATTCCCGGCGGATGACGCACCAGGAAAAGGTGAGTTTTCGAAGCGCCTTTCTTTTGCCTACTTTTCTTTGGCAAGGCAAAGAAAAGTAGGTGCCGCCCCGCACAGGGGCAACGCTAATAGACCGACATGAATTCAAGGAAAGGCCAAAGCAAACACACAGCTTCGGTACGAAAAACCCCCTATGCCAGTTTCGACCGCTTCCTTGAATATCCAAAATAAATAACCATCCCAATACCGAGCCAGACAACAAACGCGACCCAGGTAACAGCCTGAAGATTAATCATCAGAAACAGACACGAAGCCACCGCCAGCACCGGCACAACCGGCACACCGGGGCACCTGAACGCCCTCGGCAACGCCGGATGCGTCCGGCGCAATACCAGCACTGCCACCGAAACCATCGAAAACGCCGCCAGCGTGCCAATATTGATCAGCTCAGCAAGCACATTCAACGGCACCAGCGCACCAATCAAACCAAAGAAAATCCCGACGATCCACGTCGTCAGAAACGGCGTCGCAAACTTCGGATGCACCTTCGACAGCGCCGCCGGCAACAACCCGTCCCGCGACATCGCGAAAATCACCCGCGTCTGCCCGTATCCCATCACCAGAATCACAGTCAGCATCCCCAGCACCGCGCCAAGGTCGATAAAACCCGCCACCCATTTCTGCCCGGCAACCTGCAACGCATACGAAACCGGATGCGAAATATTGGCGAACTGCGCCGACGGCACAATCCCCGTCACCACCGCCGCCACGGCTACATACAGCACCGCGCATACCCCCAGCGACGCAATGATCCCGATCGGCAGATCCCGCTTCGGATCGCGCACTTCCTCGGCCGCCGACGACACGGAATCGAACCCGATAAACGCAAAGAACATCACCGCCGCCGCGCCAAATACGCCGTTCCAGCCATTCGGCATGAACGGGTGCCAGTTCGCCGGCGTGACGTGAAATACCCCCACCGCGATCACCAGCAGCACGACGGTCACCTTGATCGCGACCATTACGTTGTTGATGCGCGTCGATTCACGGACGCCAATCGACAGCAACGTCGTGATGGCCATCATCACGAGAAACGCAGGCAGATTGAACAGCGTTGCGGCACCCGGCACGGCGCCCGGTGCCGCCGTCAACGCGACAGGCAGCGAGATGCCGAAGCCGGCCAGCAGCGATTGCAGATAACCCGACCAGCCAACTGAAACGGCGGACGTCGCGAGGCCGTATTCCAGCATCAGATCCCAGCCGATGATCCACGCGGCCAGTTCGCCAAGCGTCGCGTACGAATACGTGTAAATGGAGCCGGCAACAGGAATCGTCGAAGCGAACTCGGCGTACGCGAGCGCCGCGAAGCCGCAGGCAACGGCGGCGGCGAGAAAGGAAATCATCAGCGCCGGACCAGCCTGAACGGCACCCGTGCCGGTCAGCACGAATATCCCTGTGCCGATGATGGCGCCCACGCCAAGGAAAGTCAGATCCAGCGCGCCGAGCGCCTTCTTCAGCCCGGCGCTCTGCGCGCCGGCCAGCATGTGTTCAACGTCTTTCTTGCGAAAAAGGGACATTGGCGAATGTTCTCCTGAAAAGCACGCGACCCGCGCGCCGAATGTCGGGGAAAACCCGCGATTCTAGCGGACGCGCGCCCGGATTCGTCGCGGCGGCGGCAACTTGCGTAGTCATGCGTAAAAAGGGAAACCCGTGATATCGCCCTGAATTGGGCGCGCATTTTCGCGACAGGCGGTCGCGGCGCGATTTTCCGCTCGCTATCTCAAGCGGATCGGCAGGAAGCAACCTTAATGCGGCAATACGGTCATGGCCGTCGTACTTCGGGAGGTCTGGATTTAACCCGTCATCGCCGGGTTGAGGTCGACGAGCCGGTTGCTCATCACGTAGAACGTGAGTTCGGCGTTGTTGTTCAGCTTCATCTTTTCGAGCAGACGCGTGCGGTACACGCTGACTGTCTTCACCGAAAGCGACAGCGAGTTGGCGATGTCGGTCAGCCGCTTGCCGGACGCGAGCATGCACAGCGTCTGGTATTCGCGGTCGGAGAGCTTTTCGTGCGGCATCTGCTCGCCGTCGAACGAGACGTAATCCGCGAGCGCCTCGGCCATCGCGGGGCTCACGTATTTGCGGCCGGCGGCCACCTGCTGGATCGCGGCGATCATCTGCGCGGCGTCGACGGTCTTCGACAGATAGCCCGAAGCGCCCGCTTTCAGCGCCCGCACGGCGTATTGATCCTCGCGATACATCGAAAACATCATCACGGGCACGCGCGGCACCTTGCGCTTGATGCGCTTCAACACCTCGACGCCGTTCATGTCGGGCAGCGAAATGTCGAGCAGGACGATGTCGAACGCGTGCTTCGACACGGCGGCGAGCGCTTCGCCGCCCGTCTCCGCTTCGGCGACTTCGCTCGCGACGTCACGGTCGAGCAGCAGCTGGCGCACACCCTGGCGAACCACGGCATGGTCTTCGACGAGCAGGATGCGCAGGCTTTTCATCGGCGGCTTAGCAGGACGCCACGTGGCGCGCGATCGGAGCGCGATCCGGCGAGCAGCGCTTCCCACGCGAAACGGGCGCGTACGGTCGTGCCGCGCATATTGCCTTTGACCCGCGTGCCGTTTGTCTCTTGCGTGCGGCTCGTGCCGTTCATCCCGTTCATGCCGCGTGCGCACACGGCGTCGCCGCGCTCGCCCGCGTTGCGGCGCGCGCGCGGCCCGGTGCCCGCGACGATCCGCAGCGTGCCGTCGAATGCCGCACACCGTGCGCGCATGCCTGCGAGGCCGAAGCCGCCCTGGTCGCCGCCGCGTGGCACGGCGGCACGGGGGGACACGCCGATGCCGTCATCGGTGACGGTAAGCGTCAGATGGCGCCGCGAGCTTTCGAGCCTGACGTCCGCGCCGGACGCCCGGGCGTGCTTCGCGACGTTGTTGAGCGCTTCCTGCGCCGCGCGAAACACGGCGAGCGAAGCGGCGGCTGGGAGTTGCGTGAGCCGCACGTCGGCTGCGCAGACGAAGCTGGTGCGCAGGCCGGTGCGGGCGGCGAACTCGCTCACCCACTGCGACAGCGTGCCGACGATACCCGCCTCCATCTGCGGACCGTACAGGTCGGCGACGGTGCGGCGGGTGGCTTCGCACACGGCATCGAGCGAGCGCCTGACGGCGGCGAGCGCGGCGACGCATTGCGGCGGCGCATCGGCGGGCAGCCATGTGTCGACGTTCGCGAGCGCGAAGCGCGTGGCGGTGAGTTCGGCGCCGACACCATCATGCAGTTCGCGCGCGAGCTGGCCGCGCGCCCGTTCCTGCGCCGCTGTCAATTCGGCCGCCAGTTCCCGCACGCGTGACTGCAACTGCGCGAGCTGCGGGCTGGCGGATGTCGGGACTGCATCTGACGGGAGATAGTGCGAGGTGGAAGCAACATGAGCCGCGGCCGCAAGCGCATCGGCGGAGGAAGACAGGTCGAAAATGGCCGCACTGCCGGCTTCCCGCGCAGCGGTGGCCGGCGTATTCGCACTCATCGGAATCACTGTCGACGTATCCATGACCCTCCCATTCAGGAAGCAGCTTCAACGGTACCTGCGAGCGCCGGACGGCGACCGCAGACAAACGGCAGGCGAATGTCTGATAAATGCGCATTCCGGCACAGCCCCAACGACGGAAAATTACCACGTCTTTATGTAACGAAATTTACATTTCGTAACATCGACCCCGGTTCTTCGGCTGTTGTCGCCGGTGAGCGGTGCTGCGCCGCAATAATATCTCAAAATAGGGAGCGATGCAGGCCCAGTAAGGCATGATCATCGCTTGCAATGCCATGATCCCTTTCCGTCGCCTGTTATATTTGTAGGAATAATACTGACATGCGAGGTAAGTATTGCGTGCGAATATGTAACAGGAAACGAGGGGAAACGCGTATACGGCGAATGGTGAAAACCACGCTTTAAACGCGGCAAACAGCAGCATCGTCATCCGCTGCCGGATCGTCTTCGAATGGCATTCAACTGCCGTCAAATGCGCGGCCGTCCGGCTATCAGAAGCGCACAAAAACAAAACCGGAGCACACGGCTCCGGTTTCTGTTTGTAGCGAGGCAACGCGATGCGGCCGGACGGCCGCGACGGTGCGGTTCGGAAGGTTTAGCCGACGAACGCCTTTTCGATCACGTAGTGGCCCGGCTTGTTGTTGCTGCCTTCCTGGAAGCCCATGCTGTCGAGCAGTTCGCGCGTGTCGCGCAGCATATGCGGGCTGCCGCAGAGCATCACGCGGTCGTTTTCGAGCGAGAAGTGCGGCAGGTCGACGTCTTCGAACAGCTTCTTCGTTTCGATCAGCTCAGTGATGCGGCCACGATTGTGGAACGCTTCGCGCGTGACCGTCGGGTAATACACCAGCTTCTCCTGGATCAGCTCACCCAGATGCTCGTGCTCCGGCAGGTGATCGGTGATGTATTCCTTGTACGCGAGTTCGTCGACGAAACGGCAGGTGTGCGTCAGCACGACCTTCTCGTAACGGTCGTACACGTCCGGGTCCTTGATGATCGACATGAACGGCGCGAGACCCGTGCCCGTGGACAGCAGCCACAGTGTCTTGCCCGGCAGCAGGTTGTCGGCCATCAGCGTGCCCGTCGGCTTCTTGCCGATCAGGACCTGGTCGCCCACCTTCAGATGCTGCAGACGCGACGTCAGCGGGCCGTCCTGCACCTTGATGCTCAGGAATTCGAGGTTCTCTTCGTAGTTCGCGCTCGCCATGCTGTATGCACGGATCAGCGGCTTGCCTTCGACTTCGAGGCCCACCATCGTGAACTGGCCGTTTTCGAAGCGGAACGACGCATCGCGCGTGCAGGTGAAGCTGAAAAGCGTATCGGTCCAGTGGTGGACGCTCAGGACGGTTTGTGGATTCAGGTTGCTCATGGCTTCTGGAATAGTGCGAAAACAGGGCTGCCAGACGAACACGCCGGCCGGCACGGCAAGGGCGATGCAGCGCGAACCCGCTTGGGGAACGATGCGCAATCCGCTATTTTACCGCGCCTGCACCTTGAGGGTGGCGGCGCGGCAGTTGCGCGGGATCAGGCGGATATCGAACGCATGACCGGCACCCGATATGGCGGCGAAATAGAACGGCAATGCGACGAAGGTGAAGCCAGGTAGTGCGGAAGATGGGCAAATCACGCGCGGTGGCCGCCATCTGGTGTCTGGAGCCCACGCGGATGCGCACGCACGCGGACAACGACGTCGCCGATGATACCGAATCCGGCGATGCGTCGCAGTATAAACCCTGCTGGCGGAAGGTCAACGCGGCCTGAAAAGCGCCCCTTTTCGCCTGTTTAGCGCCGTTTTGCCGGTTCTTCCCGTCGCAATGCACGTTGCCCCGGGCGCCGGATGGTGGACGCCTTGATTGCACGCAGCGTGGGAACCTGCGCTGCGCCGGAATCAGCTTTCCGCCGCCAGCTTCGCGCCGAGGCCGACCAGCGCCGCGCCGCAGAAGCCGTCGATCGGCCGGCGCAGCCGGCGGTAGCCGCGCTGCGTGCGCTCCGTCGCGAACATCAGCGCGACGCTAACGTACCAGCCCGCCGAAAGTGTCGTGATCATCGCCAGCACCACGCCGTAGAACCACAGCGGCGCGTGCTGCGGAAACATCGTCGCGAAGACGCTGGTCCAGAACGCGCACGATTTCGGGTTCGTGAGGCAGGTGACGAGCCCGGTGCGCCACGCGCGAAAGTGCGCGGCGGCATCGGCGGCGGGCGGCGCCGTATCGACGACCACGGGCGCCTCGTCGCGCCGTGTGGCCGCGCGCAGCAGTTTGAAGCCGAACCAGATCAGATAGAGCGCGCCCGCGATCCGGATGCCGTTGTACAGCCAGTCGATTTTTTGCAGGACGGTGGCGAGACCGAGCATCGCGAGCGCGGCCCAGATCGTCGAGGCTGTGCCGACGCCGAGCGCCGAAGCGGCGCCGAGGCGCCGGCGGCCCGCCAGCGAAAGCTGCGTGATCATGAAGAAGTTCGGGCCGGGGGTGATCGCCGCGATCAGGTAGACGACGGCGATCTGCAGCAGGATCGGAAGATAGTGGACGTGCATGTCGGTTCGCAGGAAAAGCCCGGATGCCGGGCGTTCTGGCGCGCGAAAACAGCAACGCGCGGCACGGGAAACCGCGATTTTACTGCGATCCGCTGCCAAACCCACGCGTGAGCTGCACTCTTCAGCTTGCCGCCGCGCTGCTCGAACTGCCCGGGTTGCCCGTGTTGCCCGCGCTGTCTTTCGCGCCGCGCTGTTTCAGCACACGCGCCTGCATCACGATCACGAGCAGCAGGAACACGCCGCGAATCACCGACTGCCAGTACGCCGACAGGCTGATGAATCCCATGCCGTTTTCGAAGTTCAGCAGATTGAACACGAGTCCGAGCAGCAGCACGCCGGCGATCGTCATCGCAATCGAGCCTTCGCCGCCCGTGAGCAGCGTGCCGCCCAGCACGACCGCCGAGATCGCGAACAGCTCCCAGCCGACGCCTTCGTTCGGCTGTCCCGCGCCGAACTGCGCGGCGAGGATCACGCCGGCGAGGCCCGCCAGCAGCCCGCTCACCGCGTATGCGGCGATCAGCGTGCGGTCGACGTTCAGGCCCATCAGCCGCGCCGCTTCCTCGCTGCCGCCGATCGCGAGCGTGTGTCGCCCGAAGCGTGTGCTGCGCAGCGCGAGCCAGCCGATGACGGCGGCCGCGAGCGCCACGAGGCCCGGAATCGGCAGCCCGAACAGGTCGCCCTGGCCGAAGTTCGCGAAATTCGAATCGGACGAGATCGACACCGCATCGTTGCGCCCGAGCAGCAGCGCGACGCCGTGCGCGCCGAGGCTCGTCGCGAGCGTCGTGATGAACGGCAGGATATTGAGGCGCGTGATGACCACGCCGTTCAGCACGCCGACCGCGAGCCCGGCGAATGCGCCCGCCAGCACCGCGACCCAGCCGCCGTACGGGCTCGCCAGCGCCGCGACGACGCTTGAAAGCGCCGCGACCGTGCCGACTGACAGATCGATGCCACCCGTGATGATCACGAATGCCATGCCGACGGATATCAGCGCGAACATCGAGTTGTATCGCCAGAATGACGTGATGTTGTACGCCGACGCAAAGTGTTCGTAACGCACGACGCCGAGCACGAGCAGCAGCACCAGCGCCAGCAAAACCGGGAGATTCTTTTTCATCGCTATGAAATCCTGTGTGGCTGTCAGCGCGCGCGGCGCTGCACGTACACCGCGGCAATGATGATGCCGGCCTTCACCACGAGCGCGGCGGCGTCCGGGATGCCATGCGCGAGCAGCGTGTAGCGCAGCAGCTGGATGATCAACGCGCCGATCAGCGTGCCGCCGATATACGCCTTGCCGCCCATCAACGACGTACCGCCCACCGCGACCGCCGCGATCGCATCGAGTTCGATGCCAAGTCCGACCACGTTCGCATCCGACGATGAATTCACCGAAATCGAGATGAGCCCGGCGAGCCCGGAGAGCGCCGCGCAGACGGTGTACGCGATCAGTTTCACGCGGGCCGTCGGCACGCCGCAGAGGTACGCCGCTTTCTCGTTGCCGCCGGTGACGAGCAGGTACTGGCCGAACAGCGTCTTGCGCACGATCCATACGAACAGGCACACCAGCGCGAACATCAGCAGCACCTGGAACGGTATGCCGCCCACCTTGCCGAGCGCGATCCACTGGAACGCGGGATTGTTGAACGCCTGCAGGCTGCCGTCGGTGACGACCTGCGCGATGCCACGCCCGGCGATGAACAGCACGAGCGTCGCGACAATCGGCTGCACCGACAATCGCGTGACCAGCAGGCCGTTGAATACGCCGCACGCGGCAGCGGCGAGCACCGGCAGCGTGAACGCGAGCGCGATGCCCAGCGGACCGTCGATGTTCATGAAGAGCATCGGCGCGAGCGCCCCGGAAATCGCCATCGAGGCGCCCACGGAAAGATCGATGCCGCCTGTCGCGACTACCAGCGTCATGCCGATGCCGACAATCACGATCGTCACGACCTGCGTCAGGTTGACGTTGAACGTCTGCAGCGACCAGAAGTGCGGCGTGAAGATCAGGTTGAAGAGCAGCATCGCGAGCAGCACGACGATCTCGCGCTGGATCGGAATGCGGCGGCGCGCCTTCGTTTTCGTGTCCGATGCGGGCACTGACGCCGCGGGTTCGTTACGCAACGACTCATGCGCCATGACGTGGGCCCTCCACTGCGTCTTCCACGTGCGCCGCGCCGACGGCTTCCGACAGTTGCGACGTGCCGTCGCTGCCGTACGCAATCGCGTCCATGATCGATGCCTCATTCATTTCGCCGCCATTCAGTTCGGCGACCGTGCGGCCGTCGCGAATCACGACGGCGCGGTCCGCCACGGCGGTCAGTTCTTCCAGTTCCGATGCCGACATCAAGACCGCGAGCCCGGCGTCGCGCAGCTCGCGCACGATCTTCGCGACGTCGGCTTTCGCGCCGACGTCGATGCCGCGCGTCGGTTCGTCGAGCAGCAGCACGCGGGGTTGCGTCGCGAGCCAGCGCGCGAGCAGCACTTTCTGCTGGTTGCCGCCCGAGAGTTCGCGGATCGGCTGGTCGGGCGAGCGCAGCTTGATGCCGAGCGACGCGATGAACTGGTCCACGATCTCCTGCTGCTTTTTCACATCGACGATGCCGTGTTTCGACAGCGTGCGCAGGCAGACCAGCGTGAGGTTGTCGCGCACCGACAGTTCGGGGACGATGCCTTCGAGCTTGCGGTCCTCGGTGAGATACGCGAGGCCGCGCGCGATGGCGTCCTGCGGCGACTTGAGCGCGACTGTCTTGCCGTCGATTTCGAGCACGCCGCGCGTCGCCGGATCGGCGCCGAACAGCAGGCGCATCGTTTCCGTGCGGCCCGAGCCGAGCAGGCCCGCGAGGCCGACCGCTTCGCCCGCGTGGACGTCGAGCGAGACGTCGTTCACTTTCGGATGCGCGGCGAGATTTTTCGCCGAGAGGGTTTGCGCGCCGCGCCGCGCGAGGTTCGCTTCGCGCGCGGCGGTGTCGTCCTGCACGACGGCGGCGAGCGTGCGGCCGAGCATCGTCGTGACGAGCTGCAGCTTGCCCATGTCGGCCATCGCGCTTTGCGCGACCGTCTGACCGTCGCGCATCACGGTGACGCGATCGCACAGCGCATACAGTTCGTCCAGCCGGTGCGACACGAAGATCACCGCACGGCCGTCGTCGCGCAGCTTGCGCACGACGTTAAAGAGCAGTTCCACCTCGCGTTCGTCGAGCGACGAAGTCGACTCGTCCATGATGACCATCTTCGCGTCGGTCGACACGGCGCGCGCGAGCGCGACCATCTGCTGGATCGCCGTCGAATGGCTGCCAACAGGCTTCTTCACGTCGATCTGCAAGCCGAACGATTCGAGCAGCGCGGCGGCGCGTTGCTGCACCGCCCGCCAGTCGATGAGACCAAAGCGACGCGGCTCGCGACCGAGGAAGATGTTCTCCGCGACCGAGCGGAACGGCACGAGGTTGATCTCCTGATAGATCGTGCTGATGCCCGCTTCACGTGCTTCCTTCGGCGTGCGGAAATCGATCTCGCGCCCTTCGAAGCGCACGGTCCCGCCCGAGCGGCGATACGCGCCGGTGAGGATCTTGATCATCGTCGACTTGCCGGCGCCGTTCTGGCCGATCAATGCATGCACCTCGCCGGCGGCCACGCTCAGTTGCGCGCTGCGCAACGCGGGCACGCCGCCGAAGCTGATCTGGATGTCCTGCATCTCCAGCAGGGGCGGCTGCCCAGGCTGTGGCCCGGTGGCCTGGAATCCGGTACCGGTATGCGTCACGTGTGTCTCCTGATGCGTGTTCCCGTTCCCCGTGGCGTATGCCCGGGAACCGGTGTGCGCAGGTGCATGAATGCGTGGAGGATCGTCCGGTGCGCGCGTGCCGGCAGGGCGGCGCGCGGCGATCCTTCTTTCATCGACCGGCATCGATCGGGATGCGGCGGGCGGCGACCGGACTGGCGTACCGCGCCAGTATTGCGCGAGTCGCGGGCCGGCGCAAAAAGAGCGTTGCGGCGAGTGCCGCACAGGCCGGTTCCGTGCGCCAGCCGGCGTCCGCCAGCCGCCGTGTGCAAGCGCTGACAAAGCGAAGCGACGTTCCGCGCTGGCGCGGACACGTCGCCTCGAACCCTCCCGCTAGCCGGACGCCGCGGCATCCGGTTGCAGGTCCAGCCCGGAACGGCCCGTCTCCGGTTCACCTGCCCTTCGTTTCCTGATCCGGCTTGCGAGGCGAATACGCCTAGTAGCCGTACTGCATGCTTTCCTTGATGTTGCTCTTGTCGTAGAAGCGGTCGGACACCTTCACCCACGTCGGGATCTTTTCTCCCTTCGCATAGCGTTGCGCGACATCGCAGGCGAGCGGGCCGAAGAACGGGCTCGACTGCACGCTTGCGCCGAGTTCGCCGGCTGCGATGGCGTCCATGCCGCCCTTGGTGCCGTCGATCGTCACGATCTGGATGTCCTTGCCCGGCTGCTTGCCGGCGGCCTTGATCGCGGCGATCGCGCCGAGCGCCATTTCGTCGTTGTGCGCGTAGACGGCGGTCACATCCGGATGCGCCTGCAACAGCGTTTCCATGACCTGACGACCCTTGTCACGCGCGAAGTCGCCGCTTTGCGAAGCGATGATCGTCATGCCCGGATTCTTCGCGATGATTTCGTCGAAGCCCTTCTTGCGGTCGTTCGCAGCGGAGGCGCCCGTCGTGCCTTCGAGTTCGATGATCTTCGCCTTGCCGCCCGTCGCCTTGACGAGCCAGTCAGCGGCGCGGTGGCCCTGATCGATGAAGTCCGAGCCGATGAACGTGATGTAGTCGCGGCCCGCCTTCGCCACCGACTGGTCGACGTCACGGTCGACGAGGATCACCGGAATGCCAGCCTTTTTTGCCTGCAGCACGACTGGTGCGAGCGGCTTTTCCTCGCGCGGCGGGAATACCAGCAGATCGACGTGCTGCGCGATCATGTTCTGGATGTCCGAAACCTGTTTGGAGTTCGAGCTGTTGGCGTCCGTCAGGACGAGCTGCCAGCCGCATTTTGCTGCCACGTCCTTGAAACTCTTCGTTTCCGCGAGACGCCACGGGTTGTTGCTTTCGGTCTGCGCGAAGCCGACCTTCAGCGGTGTCTTGTGCGGCAGTTTGGGCAGGGCGTCGTCGGCGTGCGCCGTCGAGATGCCGAAGCCGATTGCCAGTGCCAGAACCGATCCGACGAGCGGACGTACCCGCTGCGGACGCTTTTGCTTGAGCGACGCCATGTCTTCCTCCAGTGCTTTGGTTTAATTGCTTTTTGCTTTGCGATGCACCGGTCTCAGCGACGCGTTTGTCACATCGTCCGGGTACGTCGATTATTCCATCGCAAATTATTATTGGTCAATCACTAATAATATTAATTACAGGCGATATTTCTTCAGTAATTACCCTAACAGAGGCGCGCTCCACGAGCGGTCCGTCGAGCTTTACCATGCGATGCCGGACGGGCGCGCCGGCGGCGCGGTTGTGCTCGTCCTGCAGCAGCGTTTCGACGGCCCAGCGACCGAGTTCATAGTTCGGCAGCACGACGGTCGAAAGCGGGGGATGGGTGTGGCGCGCGATTTCCTGATCGTCGTAGCCGAGCACGGAAACGTCTTCCGGCACGCGATGCCCGAGCTGCTTTAACGCCTCGATGGCGCCGAGCGCCATCAGGTCGTTCGCGCAAAAAATCGCGGTGGGCGGATTGGGTTCGCGCATTAGCGAAAGCGTCTGTTCGAAGCCGGTGCCCGAACTCCAGTCGCCGTCGCGGACCATCTCCTGCGCGAACGGCAGGTCGGCCGTGGCGAGCGCGGTGCGATAGCCCTTGAGGCGATCCTTCGCGGCGTCCTGCCAGTGTTCGCCGTTGATATAACCGATGCGCCGGTGTCCCGCGCGCAGCAGATATTCGGTCGCGACATGGCCGCCCGCGACCTCCGCCGGCACCACCGAGGAGAAGCCGCCTTCGCTCGTGTAGCAGTTGAGCAGAACGGTCGGAACCTGCGACAGCGCGGCCGGCGGGCTGACCTTGCGCGTGTACACCGTCGCATAGATGACGCCGAATACGTTCGGGCTGGCAAGTGCGGCTTCGAGCACCTGCTGCTCGATGTCGGCGTTGCCGTGTGTGGAGTAGACCGCGAGCATCTTGCCGTGTGCATACGCGGCATCGCGCGCGCCGTCGATGTTGACGACCGGATGCGGGCTCGTCGAGATTTCGTCGGCGATGTAGACGATCAGGCTGCGCTCGTCCTTCGACGGTTGAACGGCATCGCGCGTCGACAGACGGTAGCCGAGGTCGGCCGCGGCCTTCAGCACCTTGTTGCGCGTGGCTTCGGAAAATTTGGCGCCGGTGGCGTTGTTGAGAACGAGTGAGACAGTCGATTGCGACACGCCAGTGAGCTTGGCGATGTCGGTCATCGTCGGACGTCTTTGAGTCGATTTTTTCATTGAGCAAACCGCGGGTGACAGCGGCAAAAACAGGTGACGCCGAAGGCGTCGGCGGTCTGACGGTACCACTAATAATATGCGTCGGGCAACGCGCGCTAACCCGTGCGCGCCGGTTCCATGAAGGTCTTCCGGCTGGCTCGTTAGTGCATGAATTATTACTAATAATATTGACGAAAGGCGCTGCGCCGTGCGATTCTCGGTCGCGCGAGCCTTGGAGGCGCGCCGGCTGCGCCTGTCGCGCGGCATGCGACACGACACAAGAAGGCGTCTGCCGTCTTTCGAGAACAACAATGCGCAATGCTTTCCCGAATCCCTCTTCCGACAGTGCATCAGCCGACGCGGCGCTCGACGACCCGTCGCTCATCGCGCTTCGCAGCGGCAACACGGAACTGCGCGTGGCGCCGCGGATCGGTGGCTCGATCGCGGCGTACTTCGAGACGACTGATGCGGGCCCGGTTCACTGGATGCGCCCGGCGACCCGCGCTGCGCTCGACGCGCGCAACCCGCTTCAGATGGCGAGTTTTCCGCTGTTGCCGTATTGCAACCGCATTCGCGACGCGCGCTTCGATTTCGACGGCCAGTCGATCGACCTCTCCGGCGACGGCAACACGTTCGCGCATGCGCTGCACGGCAACGCGTGGCGGCGCGCGTGGCGCGTCGGCAAGCAGACCGCGAAGTCCGTCGAACTGCATCTGGAACACACGCCCGACGCTTCGATTCCGGGCGACTGGCCGTTTGCATATCAGGCGCGGCAGATAATCGAGCTGATCGGCGACGTGCTGCGTGTGACGCTGGGCGCGCGCAACCTGGCCGATCGTGCAATGCCGTTCGGCATGGGACATCATCCTTATTACCCGCGCACCGCGAATACCGTGGTGACGGCATCCGTCGATGCAATGTGGCACGCCGATCCGGACGTGCTGCCGACGCATCTGGGCGCGCATCCTGCCGTCGATGCGCTGCGCGACGGGCTGTCCGCCGACGCGTTCGATCTCGACAACAACTTCACGGGCTGGAAGCGCGAGGCGGTGATCGCGTGGACGGACGAGCATCGCAAGCTGACGCTCACCGCCGACGAGACGTTCGGGCAGATGGTGGTGTTCGCGCCCGCGAGCGAGGCGCTGCTGTGTGTCGAGCCGGTGTCGAATACGACCGACTGCTTCAATTCACCGGCTGACGCGCGGGAAAACGTTGGCGGCTGCGTGCTGAAACCCGGCGAATCGATCACCGGCGTGTTGCACTGGACGCCCGCCAGGTACTAAACGGAACGCGGGCTGCGACAGCGGGATTACAAGCGCCTCAACCCACCTGAAGCCGCGCCATATACGGCAGATGATCCGACAGCCACGCGGTTTCCTGCGCAGGCTGGATCCATTCGATCGGCTTCATGTCGCGCACGAACATCTTGTCGAGCGCGAGCGCCGGTGAGAACGCCGGGAACGTGCGCGCGGATTCGCCGAGCAGCGTCGCGACTTCGTGCAGGCCGTGTTCGGCGAAAAGCGGCACGGAATCGTTGCGCCAGTCGTTGAAATCGCCGGCGAGCACGAGCGGGCCGGTCGGCGCTTCCTTCGCGATCCAGTGCGCGATCCAGTTCATCTGACGCAGCCGGGCGGCGCGCGTCAGCGCGAGGTGCGCACACAGCAGCGTCACCGAGTGACCGGCAAACGTCGCGCGCGCAACCAGCAGGCCGCGCCGCTCGAAGCGATGTGCGGAAATGTCCCAGCGTCCGCCCAGATCGAGCGGATGGGGCGACAGAATGGCATTGCCGTGTCGCCACGAAGGCTTGAACACATTGGTGCCGAGCGCGATCTGCAATTGCAGCGAACTCGCGATTTCGGTGGCCTGGCAATGCCAGATATCGTCGATGGGCTCGCCCAGCGGCGCGCCGAAATTTGATGACAGCACCGGCGACGGCATCCGCCGCGCCATGGCTTCCTGCAGAAAATAGGCATCCGCGTGGGTCGACTGAACCCAGCGCTGCATCGCCTGCCAGGCCTGCAGGCCAAGCGGCGAGCGACCTTTGTGCAGGTTCCAGCTCACCGCGATGAAATCCTTGGGATGCGCGTTCTCGCGTATCAGTTCTTCGGGGTTTCGCATGCCGCGTTATCCGCTTCTTCTTTCGTCAATGTCAGGGGTTGGTCACGAGGCTCGCCTTTACACGGTAGACCAGTGTCGGGTCCTTGTCGACGATAGTCCAGGTGACCCACTGGCCGTCCGGCACCGTCAGCCCGGGATGGCTCGCCGCAACCCGACGCGGCTGCGGCGGCAGCTTGCAGCCCGTATCCGTCTGGCGCGCGCCGGGTTCCTCGATGGTTTCCTGCGCGTCGATCGCGAGCGTGACTTCGGTCGCCGAAGCCTGCAGTGGCGAAACGGTCAGTGTGCGGGACAGATCGATGCTGCCGCCCGGCGCATCCTTGCAGCCGACGTTGTGCGTCACCACGTGGTGATGCGTATCCGTGCGCGCCTGGCCGACGGTCGTCGTGCCATCGAATGCGTCGATCTGCTGACCGTCGCTGACGACCTGTAACTGCCACTGCACCGACTGCTGCGCGGGGCGCTGCTGCGCCCCGGCGTGAGTCTGGATCATGAGCGACGCAGTGCCGAACATCACGGCGACGACGCGGGTTTTCCACATGAAGAATCTCCGGGAAGGCTGCTTCCGGCGGGATGGGCAGGCGCCCATCTTACGCTCGATCGGGCCAATCGATTTCTGACACAGGGTACGGGGCGGGGTTCAGCAACGCCCTGTTTCAGGTGGTGACGCACAGGCCGCACTTCAACTGTTCCGACACCTGATTCGCGATGGACGCACGCGGCGTTCCCCCGTCCGCGGACGGGTTTCAGCGCGGCTGCGCGGGCGGTGGCGCTGTTAGCAGCACACCCTTCCGGCTGCTCGCTTGCAAGCGGACAGGGTCTCGATACACTGAAAATCAGGCGACGTCATGCCGGTGTCGCCGCGGCGGTAAAGCCCGGCAGATACGCACAAAAACGGGGTGAGCGATGACGACAGCCATGGTCAGACAGGAAATCGCGGTGGCGTCGTTCAGCCAGGTCTATGACCTCGATCGGGTCGAGACGGCGTTGAACGATCTCAGCGAAGGCGCGAACGACGCGCTGCGCGCCACCTACGAAATGATGCTGAAGGTCGGCAATCTGCGCTTTTGCGTGAAGCCGAACCGGATGCCGTCGATCGACGATCTGATCGGCGCGTTGCCCAACTTCGCGGAGCCGCTCGACGACGTGCGCCGTCAGGTCGCGCTGTGTCTCGAAACCGAAGACCGCCTCGAACTGATGCCGATTCTGCTGCTCGGCGATCCGGGCATCGGCAAGACGCATTTTGCGAAGCAGCTGTCGCGGCTGCTCGGCACGTCGTATCACTACGTGGCGATGAGTTCGCTCACGGCCGGCTGGATTCTGTCGGGTGCATCGTCGCAGTGGAAAAACGCGAAGCCGGGCAAGGTGTTCGAGGCGCTCGTGCGCGGTACTTTCGCGAACCCGGTGATTGCCGTCGACGAAATCGACAAGGCCACCGGAGACGCGCAATACGACCCGCTCGGCGCGCTCTATGCACTGCTGGAGCACGACACGGCGCAGACCTTCATCGACGAATTCGCCGAGGTGCCGATCAATGCCGCGCACGTGATCTGGATCGCCACCGCCAACAGTGCGCGCGGTATTCCGGAGCCGATCCTGAACCGCATGAACGTCTACGAGATTTCGCCGCCCGACCGCGACGGCGCGCGCCGGATCGCGCAGGCGATCTATCACGAGATCCGCTCGGCGCACGGCTGGGGCCAGCGCTTTCCCGCCGAACTCGGCGACGCCACGCTCGATGCGCTCGCGCAGGCTTCGCCCCGGGAGATGCGTCGCGCGATCCTCAATGGTTTCGGCGCTGCACGCATCGACAGTTGCGACGAGATCGGCGTCGCGCATATCCGGCTCGACTCTGGCGCTCGCCGCAAACCGATCGGGTTTTGACAAAATGTCGTGTTTGACCCGGCTTTTACGTCGTTTTATGCAAAAAAACCGCTCTCGGGCGGTTTTTCTGTCCGGGCGGCAAAGATTCATGCGCTTTTCATCGTTCCGGATGCCGGATTATTCTCTTTACAGAAATAGTCAATTTATTTTATCGATCTGGATTTTTGATAGCTGATGCCAGCGAGCCGGCCGTCCACAAGGTCGCGGGCATTCTGCATTCCGCGTTCTGAACGCCGACGTACAATTTTGATCAGTACAGGAGATACGTTCGACAACGCGCGGTGCGACGCGCGAAACGGCCGCATCCTGTTTTCGGAATTCATCGGTCGATCAGGTAGCGCGGGCAGGTAGCGCGGGCAAAATTCGCGTCAAGGGACATGGACCAAATCGAATGTGTAGTAATCGGCGCAGGCGTGATCGGCCTCGCCGTGGCGCGCGCGCTGGCGGCGCGCGGACGGGAAGTGATCGTGCTCGAAGCGGCCGAAGCGATCGGCGTCGGAACGAGCTCGCGCAACAGCGAAGTGATTCACGCAGGCCTCTATTACCCGCGCGGCTCGCTCAAGGCGTCGCTGTGCGTGCGCGGCCGCGAAATGCTCTACGACTACTGCGAGACGCATGGTGTGCCGCATCAACGCTGCGGCAAGCTGCTCGTCGCGACGGCGCGCAACCAGGTGCCGCAACTCGACAGCATTCTCGCGCGCGGCAAGGAAAACGGCGTACTTGATCTCGTGCGCATCAGCGGCGATGAGGCGCGTGCGCTCGAACCCGCGCTCGAATGCGTGGAGGCGGTGTTCTCGCCGCAGACGGGCATCGTCGACAGCCATCAACTGATGCTCGCGCTGCAAGGCGACGCCGGGCGCAGCGGCGCGATGTTCGCGTTTCACGCGCCGGTCGACGCCGTCGAGGCGAACAACGGACGTTTCGTCATCAAGGTCGGCGGCGTCGCGCCGACGACGATCAGCGCCGCATGCGTCATCAACAGCGCCGGCCTGCAGGCGAACCGGCTCGCGTGCAGCATCCGTGGTCTCGATGCGCGGCACGTGCCGCCGCTCTATCTGGCGCGCGGCAATTACTTCAGCGTGTCCGGGCGTGCGCCCTTCAGCCGGCTGATCTATCCGATGCCGAACGATGCCGGGCTCGGTGTTCATCTGACGATCGACCTGGGCGGCCAGGCGCGTTTCGGCCCCGACGTCGAATGGGTCGACACGATCAGCTATGACGTCGATCCGCGTCGAGCCGAGTCGTTTTACGCCGCGATCCGCGCGTACTGGCCGCAATTGCCGGATGGCGCACTGCAGCCGGCGTATGCGGGCATTCGTCCGAAACTCTCCGGCCCCGGCGAGCCTGCAGCCGATTTCCTGATTCAGGGGCCGGCAGCGCACGGTGTGCGCGGACTCGTCAACCTGTTCGGTATCGAATCGCCTGGATTGACGGCCTCGCTGGCGATCGCGCAGCGCGTCTGCGAACTGGCCGGACGCGCCTGAACCGCAGGCTGCGTTTCGCGTGAACGATGGCTGCGACAGGCCGGGCGCAGGCGAAACGACGCAGAATCGCGAGGCTGCGCGGATTCGCGCAGCCGCTATGAATTTGCTTATCCCTGACATTTGGGCTGACCCGTGCCCGCTTCATTGTTATTCTTGGAAACCGCTGTCGTTAGAACGGCGTTCAGTTCAATAACATGGAGTGAGTCCCCCATGAAGTCATCCCGTCGTACGTTTCTGATCACGAGCCTTGGCGTTGCGTCGTCGCTCGCACTGTCCCGCCAGGCGTTCGCCGACGCCCCGAAAGTCACCGAAAACGATCCGACCGCGCAGGCGCTCGGCTACAAGACAGACGCGAGCAAGGTCGACAAGGCGAAGTTCGCCAAATACGCGGCCGGCCAGGACTGCGGAAACTGCAGCTTCTTCCAGGGCAAGGCGGGCGATCCGTATGGCGGTTGCCCGATGTTCGCCGGCAAGCAGGTGGCCGCGACCGGCTGGTGCAGCGCATATAACAAGAAGGCCTGATCGTCTCGCGGGCCGCACTGCGGCTGGATCTTGCGGAAAAGCAGGGCAGCATCTCCCCCGCGAAGCGGCTTCACCGGATCGGCAGGCGCCGGTCGCATAATGCGACCGGCGCTTTTTTATAGTTGAAAACACCTACGACGATCTTTACACTCGCAGGGCATTTGCGATCGACGCGCTTGCCGGTGACAAGACCCGCCGGCGGCAACGCACGACGGGACACCTTACGAAGGCTGGAGATCCGGATGGCACACGCGTCAAAAGAAACGTCGAAGGGTGCGCCGAAAGTCGCATCAGCATCAACAAGCGCATCAAAAGGCGCATCGAGACAGGCGTTGAAAAGCCTCAATACGCGCGCGGTGATCGCGGCTGTCATCGGCAATGCGCTCGAATGGTACGACTTCGTCGTATTCGGCTTCCTCACGGTTGTCATCGCCGGACTGTTTTTCCCTTCCGGCAGCGAATATTCGTCGCTGCTTCTCACTACCGCGAGTTTTGGCGTCGCGTTCGTCATGCGGCCGGTCGGCGGCATCGTGCTGGGTCTGTACGCGGATCGCGCGGGTCGCAAAGCGGCGCTTTCACTTGTCATCGCGCTGATGACGCTCGGCATTTTCCTGCTTGCGATCGCACCGCCGTATTCGGCGATCGGCATTGGCGCGCCGGTGATGATCGTCGTGGGCCGGCTGTTGCAAGGCTTCTCCGCGGGCGGCGAATTCGGCAGCTCGACGGCCCTTCTGATCGAAGCCGCGCCGTTTTCGAAGCGCGGCTTTTACGGCAGCTTCCAGATGGCGAGCCAGGCAGCCGCGCTGCTGCTCGGCGCGGTAGTGGGCGCGGCGGTGACGCGCGGCCTTTCACCCGAAGCGCTCAGGGCATGGGGCTGGCGCGTGCCGTTCATCGTCGGCCTCGTGATCGGACCGATCGGGTTTTATATCCGCCGCAATCTTGCCGATTCCGAAGCGTTCCTGCACGCGAAACAGACCGCCCGGCGCGCGACGCTCGGCGAAGTCTTCAAAAGCCACAGCCGCGAAATCCTGTGCGGACTCGGCTCGGTGATCGCGCTGACGGTGACGATCTATGTGCTCATCAGCTATCTGCCGACGTTCGCGGTCAAGCAGCTGAAGCTGCCGTATGCAGACCCGTTCCTTGCGCTGATCGTGGGCAACCTGCTGCTGACCGTGCTGTGTCCGGTTGCCGGCGCACTCTCCGATCGCATCGGACGCAAGGGTCTGGCGTTGTGGTCGCTGATCATCACGCTCGTGATGATCTATCCGCTTTTCTCGTGGCTCGAAGCCGCGCCGAGCGTCTCGAAGCTGATCCTCGTGCAGGCGATGCTTTCGGTGGCGCTGTCGGGTTACTTCGGCCCGTTCGGCGCGATGATCGCGGAACTGTTCCCGGCGAACGTGCGCTCCACCGGGTTATCGCTCGCCTACAACATCGCGGTGATGGTGTTCGGCGGCTTCGGACCGTTCTTCGTGACATGGCTCATCAAGACCACCGATACGCCGCTCGCGCCGACTTACTACGTGATGGGCGGCCTCGCGATTTCGATCGTCGCGGTGGCATGCATTCCGGCGATGCGTCACGCGGACCTCGACGCGCGGCGCAAGCCGGCATGAAATCCCGAGCGTCGCGAGGAACGCGCGCGTGACCACGGCAATCCGCGCGATCGATCAGTCTCGCGCCTGCATCAACGGCGGACGGCGATCGAACCACGGACGTGCCGCCTCGAGTTGCGCGGCAAGACGAAAGAGCGTTGCCTCGCCGCCGTCGCGCGTTGCGAACTGCACGCCGACGGGCAGTCCGCGCGCGTTCCAGTAAAGCGGCACCGACATCGCGGGTTGACCCGTCAGATTGAATAGTTCGGTGCAGCCGGCCCACGCGAACGCCTTGTTCGACGTTTCCACCAGCATTTTCTTCATCAGCGCTTCGATGGGCATCGTGGTGAGCGCGCGCATCTGCATGCGTTCGACCTGCGTCGGCAGCATCTCGCCGATCTTGATCGGCGCGGCCGCGAGCGTCGCGCACAGGATCACGTCGTAGCGCGTCAGCAGGTCGGCCATTTTCGCGGTAATGCGCTGCTGTTCTTCCAGCGCGCCGGGCAATGCACGCTCGCCGAGCTTGCGGCCGATGTGCGCCATCGCCCACGAAGCAATTTCGAATTCGCCGCGCTGCGGTTTGCGTCCTGTCGTGCGCTCCGCGTCCAGCACGACGTCTTTCGCGATCACCGACCAGATCGTCAGGAACGCATGCCGGACAGCGTCGAAATCGATCCCCAGCGAAACGGGTTCGACATGGTGACCCAGCGATGCGGCGAGCTGCGCGGCGTCTTCGAGCGCGGCACGTGTGTCGGCCGACAGCGCGGGTGCGAGCATCGGGTCGGTGACGTAGGCGATGTGAAGCGGCTTGCACGGCTCACCAGTTGCGCCGAGAAACGTGCCCGGCGCGCCCTGGGGCAGCGCGGCATTGCCGGCGGTGAGATCGAGCAGCAACGCGCTGTCGCGCACGCTGCGCGAAACGGCGTGATCGACGCCGAGTTCGCCGGGCATCTGCACGGGCGCGGGCGGTTGCCTGCCGCGTGACGGCTTGAAGCCGAACAGCCCGCAGCAGGACGCGGGAATGCGTATCGAGCCGCCGCCGTCGGACGCGTGCGCGATCGGCACGATGCCGGCGGCGACCGCGGCCGCCGCGCCGCCGCTCGAACCGCCGGGCGTGTGATCGAGGCTCCACGGATTGCGGCACGGGCCGAACAGTTCGGGCTCCGTGTAGGGCATCTGGCCGATCTCGGATGTGCTCGTCTTGCCGAAGATATTGAGGCCGGCGGCACGGCTCAGCGTGACGATGGGCGCGTCTTCGGCGGGGACGAAGTAGCGGTAGTGGCGGCTGCCGAGCGACATCCGCAGGCCGGCGACAGGTGCGAGATCCTTGATCAGATAAGGCACACCGGCGAGTGCGCCGCCCGCATCGCCGTTGTGTTGGGGGACGCCGTCGTTCGCCGCATCGGCCGATGCGGACGCGGACGCGCGCTGGCGCGCGGCGTCATAGTCTTTCAGCACGAGCGCGTTGATCGCGGGATTGACCGCTTCGGCGCGGGCGATCGCGGTGTCCAGCAGCTCACGCGCGGTGACTTCGCGCTTGCGCACGAGTTCGGCGAGACCGATGGCGTCATGAGACAGATAATCGGATTGCACGACCGGCGCCCCCGCGGATGAATGGTGATATGTATGGCGTCGAGATGACGTCTGTATTGAATGCCGGACTAACCTCTGCTCGCGCGCCGTGGCTGCCGCCGGCGGCATGACGGATCATGCCGCCGGCGGTTTCGGCGTGATACGCGCGATGAAAACGGCTTACAGATGCTCGCCGAGGAACGTCAGCGTGCGGCCGTGCGCGAGTGCGGCGGCGCGCGGGTTGTACGAATCGCGGTCCGTGCAGTTGAAGCCGTGATCGGCGTTCGGATACAGATGGAATTCGACGTCGTCGCGACCGACGAAGCGCTCCTTCACCTGGCCCACCGCATCGATCGGAATACCGTGGTCGAGTTCGGCGTAGTGGAACTGCATTGGCACCTTGATCTTCGATGCTTCTTCGAGCCGGTTCTGGATGCCGCCGCCGTAGTAGGACACGGCTGCGTCGATGGTGCCCTGCGCGGCCGCGAGATAGGCGAGCCGGCCGCCGAAGCAGTAGCCGATCGCCGCGACCTTGCCTTTCACCTCCGGCAACGCGCGCAGCGCCGCGGCGCTCGCGCCGATGTCCGCGACGGCGAGCTCGACATCCGTCTTTTGCAGGATCTCGATGCCCCTGTCGCGGTCCGCGCCTGTGTAGGTCAGTTCCACGCGCGGCTGCGTGCGCCAGAAGATGTCCGGCGCAAGCGCGACGTAACCGTCCTGCGCATATTGATCGGCAACAGCCCGGATGTGGCTGTTCACGCCGAAAATTTCCTGAATGATGATGACGGCCGGACCCGATCCGCGCTTCGGCAGCGCCAGATAGCCCTGAAAGCTGTCATTACCGGCAGCGATGTCGATCCATTGGGAAGTCACGCTCACATCGATCTCCTTGAAGGGGGGAAGCCATGGCCATGGCGGCAAAAGCGGGCGGTCAGTGTGCCACCAAACGCGGCATGTTGCAGCGGCCCCGGGCGCGCTGCGACGGACCGCCTGCCGGTCGTGCGTGCGGGATCGGCAACGGGGCGGCATGATGCGCGTCCCGACGACGAAATTCGCCGCTTTTGCGAAGTGATCGAAGCAGTGCGGGCGCATTCGAAACATTAACGGTAATGGCGTCGCCAACCTTTAGTGCAATCTTTATAGAGCAAACCCTTGTATCGCGCAAACCCGCATGGGCCAAGCGTTTCCGGGGGGCGGCGAAGCGCCGGTTCAAGACGTGTGGGATAAACGCTATTAGTAGTGATCCCACTTTCTCAAAAAATTCCCGCAAATTAATTTGATGGCCTACACTTGCCCGCAAGTACGGGTAGCCATCTGCCAAAAACAGACCGGCTGACGTGCTGGCCAAGTGCATGAACGATGCAACCGGCGTGATCGTCCACGGGATGAAGACACGTGCAGGAAGCGGGGAACACAGGGCGATTACGTTGTTTTTGGGACCGAAACTGGAGACTTATATGAACATCAAGATTCAAAAGCTGTTGCCGATCAGCGCTGCGGCGATGCTGTTCGCGACGTTGGCAACATCGGCTGCAGCCGACACGATCGTCAAGATCGGTCACGTTGCACCGCTGACGGGCGGTATCGCCCACCTGGGTAAGGACAACGAAAACGGCGCACGTCTGGCAGTTGAGGAAATCAATGCAAAGGGCCTGACGATCGGCGGCCAGAAAATCACGCTCGAACTGGATGCGCAGGACGACGCAGCTGACCCACGTACGGCTACGCAGGTCGCACAGAAGCTGGTCGACGACAAGGTTGTGGCAGTGGTGGGCCACCTGAACTCGGGCACGTCGATCCCGGCATCGAAGATCTACAGCGATGCGGGCATCGTGCAGATCTCGCCGTCGGCAACGAACCCGGCTTACACGCAACAGGGTTTCAAGACGACCTACCGCGTCGTTGCAACCGATGCGCAACAAGGTCCGGCGCTGGCTAACTACGCAGCCAAGGGCATGAAAGTGAAGAGCGTCGCGATCGTCGACGACTCGACCGCTTACGGCCAGGGTCTCGCCAACGAATTCGAAAAGACCGCCAAGTCGCTGGGCATGAACGTGATGTCGCATGACGCGACGAACGACAAGGCTGTCGACTTCCGCGCGATTCTGACGAAGATCAAGGGCGAAAACCCGGACGCGATCATGTACGGCGGTATGGATGCAACCGGCGGCCCGTTCGCCAAGCAAGCCAAGCAGCTTGGCCTGCGCGCGAAGGTGCTGGCGGGTGACGGCGTGTGTACCGACAAGCTGGCGGACCTCGCCGGTGAGGCCACGGACAACATCGTCTGCTCGGAAGCCGGTATGGCGCTCGAGAAGATGGCTGGCGGTGCAGCGTTCCTCGCCAAGTATCAGAAGCGTTTCGGTCAGCCGATCCAGATCTACGCTCCGTTCACGTATGACGCTGTGTACATCATTGTCGACGCGATGAAGCGTGCGAACTCGACGGATCCGGCAAAGATCCTGGCAGAAATGCCGAGCACCGACTACAAGGGTGTGATCGGCGAAACCACGTTCGACTCCAAGGGCGACCTGAAGCACGGCGTGATCTCGCTGTACAACTACAAGGCAGGCAAGAAGACGCTGCTCGACGTAGTGAAGATGTAATACCGGCGTTCGATGTGGGCCAGGCTTGCCTGGTCTCACGCGAAGTCATGAAAGGCACGCGAAGCGCAAGTTTCGCGTGCTTTTTTCATGGTGCGATGAACCGGATGCGTGCGAATGACGACGTGAGAGCGTGACGAACAACAGCTAGCCGCCGGCAATCAGATTTTCAGCCAGCGCAGCACCCTGGGGCCGACGATCGCCACGAGCGCCGCGCACAGCGCGACCACCGAAAGGCCGATCGGCAGGCTCGTCACCTGCGTGACACCCCCGATCACAACCGGTCCGAGCAGCAACCCGAAGTACGCGAGCCCCGCGACGTGCGCGAGCCCTTCGGCCGCGTGGACGCCTTCGACGCGCGCGGCCGCCGCGAACAGCACCGGCATCATGTTCGCGAGCCCGAGACCCATTAGCGTAAAGCCAGTTAGCGCGGCCACCGGGTATGGCAGCAGCAGTGCGCCGATCATGCCGGCGCACGCGAGCGATGCGCTCGCCATGATCAGTTGCGGCGCGCCAAAACGCGCACGCACAGCGTCGCCCGCGAAGCGCGCGGCGGCCATGCCGCCCGAAAACGCGGCGTATGCCGCGCTTGCGACGGCCGGCGTCGACAGCACGACGTCGCGCATATAGACCGTCGCCCAGTCGTACATCGCGCCCTCGGCCACCAGCGCGATCAGCGCGATGCCACCCAGTGCCCACAACGCCGGCGAGCGCCAGCGGTTCACGCGCGGCGTGCCGGCGTCGGCCCGTTCGTGATGTGGCACGTGCGGCAGCACGGCGGGACACGCAACCACCAGCACCAGCGCGCACAGCCCGCCCGCGAGCAGCAGATGCACCGCCGGCGCCATGCCCCACGACAGCACCGCGCCACCCACCACCGCACCGGCCATCCCGCCCACGCTGAACACGCCGTGCAGCGACGACATGATCGGCCGCGCCAGTGCTTCCTCGACCGCGCTGGCTTCGGCGTTCATGGCCACATCGAGCGTCGCCATCGCCGCGCCGAACGCGGCCAGCACGGCCAGCAACATCCAGTACATCGGCACGACGAGAATCAGCATCCCGGCAAACGACATCGCAAGCCCGCCGGTCAGGCACGCTCGCCGTGTGCCGACGCGCGCGATCCATTTCGCATTGGTCGCCATCGCGACGATCGATCCGACCGCGACGGCCAGCAGCGCGAAAGACAGCATCGCCGGATTCAGGTGGAAACGGTCGCGCACGGTAGGCACGTGAACACCCCACGAGCCGTACATCATGCCGGCGACGAAGAAGAGCGCCATCGTTGCATAGCGTGCGCGCTCGCGCGCGGCGTCCGGCAGACTGCTGTGGGCGGCGGGCGGGGTGGCGAAAGCGGAAGGACGGTCGGACACGGAATTTCCGTTCTGAAAGAGAAAGCGCGCTGAAAGCGAAATGACGATTCTATCGAAGCAGGCGGACCCGCGTGTGAATCCGCTGAACTACTATCTACTTCCATGTCGATCCGCCGGCATGTGTTGAAACCGGTGCGCCGGCGGTTTTCACGCCCCTTCCGGAGGTCGTCCGCTTGAATATTCCCGCACACGCGCCGCTGCATCTGCTTCATCAGGTCGCCGTCGGCACCCTGGCTACGCGCGCGCGCCAGCCTCAAGGGTATCCCTATCCGACCGTACTGCCGTTCGCACCCGATGCGAATCACCGGCCGACGATCCTCGTCAGCCGGCTCGCGGAACACACGCGGAATCTGCAGGCCGACCCGCGCGCCGGGTTCCTGGTCGTGCACGCGCCCGAAGGCGATGTGCTGAACAGTCCGCGCGTCACGCTGCTCGGGACCTTCGAAGCGGTCGATCCCACGCCGGAACGCGTGCAGCGCTATCTGCGTTATCACCCGGACGCTGAACAGTATCTGACGCTTGGCGATTTCACGTTCTGGCAGATGTCGCTGGAGCGGATACGCTATATCGGCGGCTTTGGCGCGATGGGCTGGCTCGACGCGGGCGATCTCGACCCGCTCGATCCACTCTCACCGGATGAAGAATCCGCGCTGACGGAATTCTTCGATCACCATCCGGGGCGCGGCGGCGAACTCGACCTCGCGGGTATCGATCGTTACGGCGCCGACCTGAAAATCGGCGGCCATCGCACGCGCTTTATGTTCGACGCGCCGAAACTGGATTCCGCCAGCTTGCACGACGCGCTGGCGGACTGCATCGAGCGACACGCCGATTAAATGCCTTGTTTCGGGAAAACACCTAAACAAGCGGTTTGAAGGTTGGTGACCGCACCATTGTTTACCTTGATACCGGGGAAAGTTCCCATGGGATGAGATGTTGCGGTTAAATATCTGGACTTATTTTCATGATTTGAGAAGTAATCGTGATATTCATGAGATGACTCGCAATTTTCTTCAGTGAAATATGAATTGCTGCCAAATGCCAGATTCGTGAACGTGAAGGCAACACGTGAAGTATTCTGAAACGGACAATAATAATTTTCTTCAACGGCTTTTCTCCTGTTTCTATTTTGTGTTAATCTCGCCAGCAAAATTCCGAGGCATGAACATCTACTTACAGCGAGCAGGCAAAAGACCGGCCGCCAATTAACCGAACCACAAGGGAATCTATGTCTTCGTACAAGGAACTACTCGCTCAGCGAGAGAAGCTGGAAAAGCAGATCGAAGAAGCGAAGTCGCGTGAATATGCGGAAGTGCTGAACGAAATCAAGCAGAAAATGGCTGACTACGGTATTACGCTTGCCGAGCTCGGCGGCGGTCGTGGGAAGGCTGCAAAGGTTGGTCGTCCGCGCGCTGGCGTGGCGCCGAAATATCGCGATCCGGATAGCGGCAGCACCTGGTCCGGCCGTGGCAAGCCACCGCGCTGGATTGCAGGCAAGGACCGCGAAAAGTTTCTGATCGCACGATAGGCACATCCTGTTTCGATCCGTTGCCATGCAGCGTCCGAATCGGTAAACGATTGCCGCACCGGGAAAACCGCGCTACCGCAAGGAGTGCGGTTTTTTATTGCCCGCGTTTTGACGCACCGCTCACACGCTACGCTGCTGGTATTCCTCAGGCGATCGGAATACGAATGCTTCGTGTTTTTATAACCGGCTGATTTGAAAGGGAAATTTTTATAGTTAACTTCCCTGTCACGCGATGCCCGGTAAAATGAACACGTTCAATATTTTCCTTTCATTTTGTATGCCGCTCACCGCCGTCGATTCTTCCGCGGAAAAGCATCAGGTTGCACGCCGGAGCACGTTCGTCAGTATCGTGCTCAATGCCGTGCTGATGTCGTTCCAGATTACGATTGGTGTGATTGCCCATTCGCAGGCGCTCGTTGCGGACGGCGTGCATTCGCTCGCCGATCTGGTTTCCGATTTCATCGTCCTGCTCGCGAACCGGCATAGCGGCGCGAAACCCGACGCCGATCACAATTACGGGCACAGCCGCTATGAAACCGTGGCGTCGCTGTTTCTCGGCGGATTGCTGATCGCTGTGGGCGTTGGCATGTTGTGGCGTGCCGGAACGCGTCTCGCCAGTCTCGACGATATTCCGGCCGTCCATATCAGCGCGTTCGTCATCGCGGTGGTGGTGCTCGTTTCGAAGGAAAGCCTCTTTCACTACATGTTGCGCGAGGCGAAGCGCGTGCGCTCGGCCATGCTCATCGCCAACGCGTGGCACGCGCGCTCGGACGCGGCGTCGTCGCTGGTCGTCGCGCTCGGTATTCTCGGAAGCCTTGCGGGTGTGCGTCTGCTCGATCCGATCGCGGCGGCGATCGTCGGCTTCATGGTTGCCCGCATGGGCTGGGTATTCGGCTGGGAGGCGCTCCAGGATCTGTCCGACCGCGCACTCGACGAAGCCTCCGCCGACGACGTGCGCGCGCTCCTGATGGCCACGCCCGGCGTGCGTGACGTGCACGAACTGCGCACACGCAAGATGGGCGATTTCGCGCTCGTCGACGCGCACATTCTGGTCGATCCGGGCATTTCGGTTTCGGAAGGGCATTACATCGCTGAATCGGCGCGCATCCGGGTGCTGAAAGACCAGCGCGTGCTCGATGCGCTGATTCATGTCGATCCCGAAAACGATGCCCTCGCGAGGCCGCCGGTCAATCTGCCGCCGCGCGCGCAGATCGTCACCGAGATCGAAGCGGCGTTTGCGGCGCATCAGATGAAGCCACAGGCGATCAATCTTCACTATCTCAGTACAGGACTGGATGTCGAGGTGACGTTGCCTCCCGCTACCGACGACGGTCATGCCTCGGAGGGTGTCGAGCTTGCCGGATCGCTCGATCTGGCCGGCCTGAAGCGCAGGCTCGGCGCGCGAAGGTTGAGCGTCGCGCGGGCGCTGACGGTGGTCGATGCGTCAGCGGCACCATCGGGCGCATCGGTGGCGCCGGACGCGCAACCTCTCGAACACGAGCGTCACGACGCGGATTGAAGCGGCCAATACCGCTCCGCACATGAGTGCAATCCGCGCGTCGCGATGCGACGATCAGTTCAATGGCGCGGTGGTCGACGCGCGTTTAAAGCGGCAATTGCGTATCGAACTTGATTTCGCGCAACACGACGCTCGTACGCACCTGCGCGACGGCGGGAATCTTGAAGATGCGCTCATGCAGAAACGCGTCGTACGCCTTGATGTCGGGCGCCACGATTTTAAGGATGTAGTCGGATTCGCCGGTTGTGCTGTAGCACTCGGTGACTTCGGGGCAGGTAGCGATCTCACGCTCGAACTGTTCGACGCCGCCTTCCGTGTGGCGCGTGAGATGGATGTGCGCAAGTGCGCAGACGTGCAGACCGAGTTTTTCGCGATCGAGTAGCGCGGTGTAGCGCTGGATCACGCCGGACTGTTCCATATCCTTGATCCGGCGCCAGCACGGCGTGCTCGACAGCCCGACCTGATCGGAGATTTCCTGCACGGAACGGCGTGCATCGAGCTGCAAGAGGCGCAGGATTTTTTGCGAGAACGTATCGAGTGTCAACTGCGCCTCCGTTTTTGCGTCGCCATGTCCCTGAATCTGAATGGTAGAGGTCGCAAAAACGAAACGCAATGTAAAACGCGCTTGACGAGGGAGATTACCTAATTTGCCGGTTCACCGGCGACGTTTTGTCCTGAGGCGTCCCTATCAGCGGCTTGCGCGGCGGATTGTTGCGCGGCGCGCAATTCCGCCAGCATGTTGCAGAAAAGCGCGCCCTGTTCGATCGCGTCGTCCAGCGCGACATGCGTGTGCGGGTGGTCGTCGAACCAGTGCTTCGGAAAGCGTGGCTTGATGCACTTGCGGTACGGCAGCCCCGTCATCGCGAACGCGAGCGTCTTGATATCGAGCGCGGACCACGAGAAGGGACAGCGCCCCGTGAAGCGCATCATGTACCAGAACATGAACGTGAAATCGAAGCCCGCCGGCATCGCGACGAACACGGGCTTGCCGGGCAGCGCCTCGACCCATTCGACGTAGGCATTGAGCGCCGAGTCGGGTTGCTGCAGGTCCTTGCGGCATGCCGCCCATGCGTCCGGCTGGGTTTGCCACCACGCGGCCTGCACCGGATGCGGCGCCGCGCCTTCCAGCAACGCCAGGTTCGCGGAAAATGTGGCGATCAGCTTTTTGTCGGCGGTGTAGGCCGCCGAGGCGAAACTCAACATGGAATGCGGACCGGGAATCGGGCCGTCCGCTTCGACATCCGTGCTCACATAGATTTCGGCGGTCATGCGTTGGCTCCGTCCGCGACGTACGGATTCGTGCGGCGTTCGGCGCCGAACGTCGATGTTGGCCCGTGACCGGGCACGAATGTCACGTCGTCGCCGAGCGGCCAGAGTTTTTCGCGGATCGCGCGAATCAGGTCGCCGTGATTGCCGCGTGGAAAATCGGTGCGGCCAATCGAGCCGGCGAACAGCACATCTCCGACGATCGCAAGCCGATGCCCGCGGCTGAAGAAGATCACATGGCCCGGCGTATGCCCCGGGCAGTGGTACACCTCGAGCGTTTCATTGCCAAAGCTCACCGTTTCGCCGTCCTGCAGCCAGCGGTCGGGCTCGAACGCCTGCGCTGCGGGAAAGCCGAAGCGCGCGCTCTGTGCCGGCAGCTGGTCGATCCAGAAGCGCTCGTCTTCGTGTGGCCCCTCGATCTTCACGCCGTAATGATCGGCCAGCGTTTTCGCGCCGGCGCAGTGGTCGATATGGCCGTGGGTAAGCAGCACCTTTTCGACCGTCACGTTCTGCCGCTCGACCTCCCGCTGGATGATGTCGAGGTCGCCGCCAGGGTCGACCACAGCAGCGCGCCCGGTCGCTTCGCAAACAAGCAGCGAGCTGTTCTGCTGGAACGGGGTGACAGAAATCAGGGTGACTTTCATAAGGACGCGGGCCGCTGCAAAAGCCCGATTGTACCGGCCGCCGGAAGCCGCCGCCGCCCGGCCAGACGACATATCGACAATGCCCATTTTTACATCCATAGTGAAAATGAATGACGGATCGGGGTGGTCCAGGGCGCCGACAATGTGTTTTGGGTATAATGACTACATCATGCACGGAAGCCGTGCTGTCAATTGGCGATATGTCACCCTTTTTTGAGCGGGTGTTTTTAATCGCCGTCAAGTTTGTGCCGTGCTGTTTTGACGGCAAATCAAGCATCGACTGAGGTCGATGCGCACGTCTTGTCCAGCCAGGCGCAACGCGTCTGCAACGGCCTAGCTGCCGTGCCGCTGGATGGGGCCTACGCCGCCGTTCCTGCCCGCCGTTTCTGGCGCGCAAGAACGTGATTGCCACGTTCGATGGCGGCTTGTGGGGTCTGGTCAGGCTGCCGGGGACAGGTTGCGCCAGACGTGAAAACTAACCGTGCGGTAGCGGCAGAGTATGTCGCATCCGGGCTTTCGAAGCTCTGCGCAAAAAGGCGCAGCGTTTTGCTTTGTCCTTGCCGCCGGAGTCGCAGGCAACTCGCAGCGATCGCGAGATGCGGCTCGACAATGTGAATACACGTCTTATGAACACTCGACTACCTCGACGTATCGGGAGTCTTTTGGCTTTTCTGGTCATGACCGGGTGCGCGATGCCACCTGGTCCGGCCACCCAGACCAGCGGCGCGCCGCTGGCCACGAAGGATGCGCGCACGGCCAGCAACGGCGTGCCGCAGTCGTTCGGTACGACTACGACCTTCGGCAAGCCGTCCGCTGATGGCGGCAAGTCGCTCGCCGATGCCACGCCGCTCGACGACAAGAGTCCCGACGTTTCGGACTTCCACCAGACCGGACGGGCCTCGTGGTACGGCCGCTTCTTCCATGGCCGCAAGACGGCCAATGGCGAGCGCTATAACATGCACGCGCTCACCGCGGCGCACAAGACGCTGCCGCTCGGTTCCTATGTCCGTGTGACGAATCCGGCGACGTCGCGCTCGGTCGTGGTTCGCATCAACGATCGCGGTCCGTTCGTGCGCGGCCGTGTGATCGATCTTTCGTATGCGGCTGCGACGGCGCTCAACATGGAGCACGTTGGCACCGCGCGCGTGACGATTGAAGGGTTGTCGCCGCAGGAAGCGCGCGCCGCGCTGAATAACGAAACGCTGGCCATGAATCCCTCCGGCGCGGACAAGTAAGCTGGAAGTACGGGTTCGTTGAACCTGTGTCAGCGAGTGAACGCTTCAACTAAGGGCCGCCACCGTGCGGCCCTTGATCTTTCCTGAGCGCAAGCGCGCGCGTGTACAGCGCGTTGCGCGATGTGCCCGTGATGGCGGCCGCCACTTTTGCGGCGCTGCTTACCGACATTTCTTCCATCAGGATGCTGAGCAGGGCATCGTGATCGGTCTCACCCGACGCTTCGCGCGGTGCGCCTTCCACCACCACCACGAACTCACCGCGCTGACGGTTCGGATCGGCCGCCAGCCACGTTGGCCCTTCGGCCAGGGTGCAGCGGTGTAGCGACTCATGTAACTTCGTCAGCTCACGTGCGATGAGCAGCCGGCGGCTACCGCCGAATGCTTCGGCGAGCGCCTCGACTGTTTCGACGATGCGATGCGGCGCTTCGTAAAACACCAGCGCGTAAGGGTGAGCGGCAAGTTCGGCGAGCGCGGCTGCGCGCTGCTTTGCCCTGGGCGGCAGAAAGCCGATAAACGAGAACGTGGCAACCCAGTCGCCTGCGGCGCTCAGTGCCGTGGCAAGCGCGCTGGCGCCTGGCAGTGGAATGACGGGATAGCCGGCTTCGCGCACCGCATCGACGAGTTTTGCGCCCGGGTCCGAAATGCCGGGCGTGCCCGCGTCCGACACGCAGGCTACGCGTTCGCCCGCCTGCAGATGCTCGATCACGCGGTGCGCGGCGGCGCTTTCGTTGTGCTGATGCACGGCAATGAGCGGCTTCGAGATGCCGTAGCGCGCGAGGAGCTGGCCGGTGTTGCGTGTGTCTTCGGCGGCGATGCGGTCCACGAGTCCAAGCACGTGCAGTGCGCGCACCGTGATGTCGGCCACGTTGCCGATCGGTGTCGCGACCACATACAGCGCGGCGGCAGGATATTGCTGCCCTTGCGCAAGTTCGGTGAGAGGAGTCATGAAGCAGAAGACACAGACAGACGAAGCAAGGCCGACATTGTGCCACGCGCAGCCCCAGGTTCCGGGGCACACGCGTGAACACACCGGTGCGCCCCGCGCCGTGGACAACTTTTCAGGATACCAGCGGTCCAATGTCGTCGGAGCGGCATTCGAAGCGCACGCGCTCACTTTCCTGCAGCGTCAGCGTCTGCGCTTCGTTGCGCGCAACGTGTTGTGTCGAGGCGGCGAGATCGACCTCGTGATGCGTGATCGCGATGGCACGCTGGTGTTCGTCGAGGTTCGCGCGCGCAGTCAGCGGCGCCATGGCGGCGCGGCGGCGAGCGTCGGGTGGCAGAAGAAGCGGCGTATCGTGCACGCTGCGCAGCACTATCTGGCAACGCGCACGTCAGGTACTGCGGCGTGCCGGTTCGACGTGGTTGCATTCGAAGCCGGGCGGCTTGTGTGGTTGCGCGATGCGTTTCGCGCCGACGAAGTGTGAGCTAACGTTCTGATTGCGCGCCTGAGTACGCTAAACTTGCGAACGCGTGCGGGTTGCCATCGTTTTGCACGATGTCGCGCCCATGATGGTTGTCCCCATCGCATGCGTTGACCGGATTGCCGGAATCATGTGACGCGTGCATCCCTGCGTGCCTCGATGCAGGCTAAATTTGCAGTACAAGATAGAGACTCGATGTCAGTCGAACGCATTCAACAACACTTCCGTGATAGCGCGGCAGTCAAGCTCGAAGCACTCGAAACATTGTCGATGCCGATCGCCGCGGCGGTCGATACGATGTTCACCGCGCTTGCCAACGGCAATCGCATTCTTGCGTGTGGCAACGGTGGCTCGGCGGCGGACGCGCAGCACTTCGCCGCGGAACTCATCGGTCGCTTCGAACGCGAGCGGCCAGGTTTGCCGGCGATCGCGCTGAGCACCGATTCGTCGGTGATCACCGCGATTGCCAACGACTATTCGTTCGACCAGATTTTCTCGAAGCAGGTCCGCGCGCTGGGCCAGCCTGGCGACGTCCTGCTCGCGATCACCACGTCGGGCAATTCGGCGAACGTGCTCGCCGCCATCGACGATGCGCACGAGCGCGAAATGATCGTCGTCGCGCTCACGGGGAAAGGCGGCGGGCGCATGAACGAAATGCTTTCGGATACCGACATTCACATCTGCGTGCCGTCCGACAGAACGGCACGTATTCAGGAAGTGCATTTGCTGACCGTCCATTGTCTGTGCGATGGCATCGATGCCATGTTGCTGGGCGAAGACTAATCTAAGGGGAACAGGTTGATGAGCGCATTCCGCGTCAAGAAAACACTGGTGAGAACTGTCCTCGTGGTCGGTTTCGCGGCGGGACTCTCCGCGACGCTGCAGGGCTGCTTCCTGGCTGTGGCGGGCGCGGCGGGCGGCGGCGCGCTGGTGGCCACGGATCGTCGCACGCTGGGCGCGCAGACCGAGGATCGTGAGATTCAGGTGAAGGCGCTCACGCAGATCAGCGACAACGTGCCGGACTCGTCGCATATCAACGTGACCGTGTTCAACCGTCGCGTGCTGATTACCGGCGAAGTGCCGGACGACGCGTCGAAGCAGAAGGCCGAAGCCGTCGTGCGCAATATCAACAACGTGAACGCGATCGTCAACGAACTGGCGATTGCACCAGCAAGCTCGTACTCGTCGCGCACGAACGACACGTATCTGGAAGGCCGCGTGAAGACGGCGCTGATCGCCGAAAAGGACATCTCGGCGAACAACTACAAGGTCGTCTGCGAACGGGGCAATATCTATCTGATGGGCCTCGTTACCGTCGACGAGGGCAACCGCGGTGCGGACGTCGCGAGTCGCGTGTCAGGTGTCACGCAGGTTGTGAAGGTGTTCCAGTACATCCTGCCGCAGGAAGCTGCCGCGGCCACTGCTGCAGCGGCCGCAGCGAGCGGGACGGATGCGGCGCAGCCGCCGGTCAACCCTCCGACCGTCGGCGCGGTGCCGGATTCGTCGGTCACTTCGCGTCCGCTCGACACACAGCCGCCGGCGCCCGTGATGAACTCGAATTCGGTGCATCCGGGTAATCCGAACGCGACCACGCCGTGAAGATGGCCGATCGCCTGATGCGCGGCGGACCGGCCGTGATCGCAGCGTGTGCTGGCGTCAGCCTTGCCGCGTCGCTTTTTGTGTCCGCACCCGCGCTCGCGGCCGACACGCCACGCGGGTTGACCGTCGCGCAGGGTAACGCGTGCATGGGATGCCACACCGTCGACCGCAAGCTCGTCGGGCCGTCGTTCCGGCAGATCGCGAGCAGGTACAAGGGCGACCCGCTCGCGACCACGAAACTCGTGAAGAAGGTGAAAGACGGTGGGTCCGGCGTCTGGGGCGCGATTCCGATGCCGGCTCATCCGTCGATGAGCGATGCGGATGTCCGCGCGGTGGTCGAGTGGGTGCTGGCCGGCGCGCCTTCGTCGAAATGACGGGGCGCAAGGCTGGTTGAAGGCGTCGCAAAACCGAAAAACGTTGTGCTAAAATCATGAGTCGTTGGGGCGGTAGCTCAGCTGGGAGAGCGTCGCGTTCGCAATGCGAAGGTCGTGAGTTCGATCCTCATCCGCTCCACCACCCAGGATTCACTCACCAGCACAGCATCAAAAAAACCCCCGACAGCCCATGGCTGTCGGGGGTTTTTGCATTTCATCCCCCGAATCCGGCAGCCCTGCGATATTCGCGCATACGTAAAAAATAGAATAGAGCGTCGACCTGCGTCAGCGCACCGCGTACTGCGTCACCTCCTGGCTTCTATGCTTGGAATCGCAATGACTTCAATCAGATAAAGAGAGGAAAACGTATCTCTCCCTGTGAGAGAAATATCATGAAAATCCGCATGCAATATCATCTGGCCTGTCAGGAACAGGCACCCCGCGCCCACGCCACAGCGGCCGGCGCAGTACATTCATCGTGGTTCGCCCCGAACGCAAGCTGTGCCTGCGTGATTGCGTCCATCGCATCTGCGACGTTAAACCGCAGGGGGGCGGCTCGTTGCGAACGCGTTGACGCCGCACCATGCACGCTGGGCAAAACCGCTTCATCGCGGCATCGGGTCAGCCAGACATCGCATAACTGGAGGGCGGCGTCATGAATACCGTGAACGACGAACGTCTCGAACTCCTGCAGTCGATCGCCCACGAAACCCTGGGGATCTCTTTGCTGCAACCGACTGGCAAGCCGACCGAGGATTTCCGCATAATCAGCATCGAAAATCTCGCATGCGCGCTCGAAGCCGCGTACGACGCCGGATTGCTGGTCGGTGCTCAGATCGTGCGTGCCGCGAGCGAAACGCGCTGCAGCGAGTAACGAACAAGGCGGCCCGCACTGGGCCGCTTTTCCAGTTCGCGCTCCGGACCATCCGCTCAGCATTGGCATCGCGAGTACGGAAACGCAGCGCTTCGGGATGCCGTGCCATGCCCGATGCCGCCGACACGGCGCTCTACGAGCCAAAAGCCCAAGACACCGGCGCAATCGCTCCGCGCGTAACTGGTCGACGTGCGAATGGAAGAACGCGCCGTCGAGTCCCTCGCGGGACGCCTGACAGTCATTTATTTTATCCGGATGTTATTGCGTTTCATATTTTAACCCGGATATAATTTATCGAATTCATCCAATGAGGGGAGTTCGGCATGACCAGTCCAGTCACCTGCATCGCTTTCGAAGGCGTTCGCCGTATTGCATCTGGCGCGCTGAAAGACGTGGCGATTGCTGTGAAATCCGTCGTCGACCGGGGCGAAAGTGCGCCTGTGCTGATTTTCGACAGCGTGACGAGCCAGCCTGTCGAGTTCGATCTGCGCGGCTCGGTCGATGAAGTCATTGGTCGACTGCCAGGCGTGGAAGTAGCACCGCCGCCGGCTACGAACGAAGAAGCGCCGCGCGGACGTGGGCGCCCGAAGCTTGGTGTCGTCGCACGTGAGGTGACGTTGCTGCCGCGTCATTGGGACTGGCTCAACGGCCAGCCGGGCGGCGCGTCGGTTGCGCTACGCAGGCTGGTGGACGCAGCGCGTGCGGCAAATGAGGACCGCGATCACGCGCGTCGGGCGCAGGAGGCGACGTATCGGTTCATGACGGCGCTGGCCGGCAACCTGCCTGGATTCGAAGACGCAACGCGCGCGCTCTTTGCGAACGACCGCCCGCGTTTCGAAGATCTGACAGCGCAGTGGCCCGCTGACGTTCGCGATCACGCGCGGAGTCTGTCGGAGCCGGCGCTCCGTGCTTCAGCCTGAAACACGGTAGGGGAACGAAAGAAGGGAAAGAAACGAAGAACCAAAAAAAACCGTTCACGCAGCGAGTGCGTGAACGGAAAGTCGGAGAGTTACAACAGTGCTGACGTTACACATGGAATCACGCAGCGGTTGCAGTGTAGCCACGCGTGAGTACCTCAAACATCAGATGAATCCCAATCGGACGAACGCCTGATCCGAACATCGAGGTTGGCTTTCGCGGACCTTTCGTGCTTCATTCGCAGACTTGAATTCTGGCTATTCGTGCGTCAAGTCAGCCCCCTCCTGGCCGTAAACAAGGCGTACGAGCGCGGTATCCGCGCTGCATGGTGTGTGGCGTGAGAGACCTTCTCCAGATCCAGATGTACAAACAGGCGAATGACATGAAATGGTTTGACCGGTTGACCGTGTTGAGAAAATTGCTGCTGGCGTTTGCGCTCGTCACGGGCTTTGGTGTCGTGACCGGCGTCGCGGGTATGACGGCGCTGTCGGCGCTGCACGGGCTCACGGAGGCAATCGGTGGCCGGTACATGGATGGCCTCTACTGGATGGAAGAGGCGAACCGCCACAAGGTCGACACGGATCTCGCCGCCGCGAATCTCGGCTACGCATCCGACGATGCGGGCCGCCAGCGTCTGAAAGACGAGATCGTCGGCTCGCTGAAGGAGATGCACTCGGCGTTCGACAGCTTCGCCGCGACCATCACGACCAGCAAGGGCCAGACATTGCTCGACGACGTGATGAAAGCGAACACGGTCTGGGAAGGGATTGTGCGTCAGCAGATCGGCCTCGATCCGGTTCCGGCGGGCGTCGACAACGCGGAGCTCGTGCGCCGTGCGATCGCGGCGAGCGTCGCGATGCGCGAGCGCATCACCGTCGTCATCGAATATCGACGTCAGCGCTCAACCGATGCGCAGGCGGACGCCACCGCCCGCTACGAACGCATGCGCGTCATCATGATCGCGCTGGTGCTCGCGTCGATGATCGTGGGCATGGTGCTCGCATGGCTGATCGCGCGGCGTCTGTCGCGGCAACTCGGCGGCGAGCCGGATTACGCGGCTGACATCGCGAATCGCATCGCCGCCGGCGATCTCGCCGTGCGCGTCGACACCCGCGCGGGCGACAACGACAGTCTGCTCTTCGCGCTCGGCAACATGCGCGAGCGGCTGGCGGGCATCGTCGGCGGCATCAGTACGTCGAGCGAATCGATCCTGATTGCCTCGGGTGAAATCGCGCAGGGCAATGCCGATCTCTCGCAGCGCACGGAAGAGCAGGCGGCTTCGCTCGAAGAAACCGCATCGAGCATGGAGCAGCTCACCGCGACCGTGCGGCAGAACGCGGACAACGCGCAGCAGGCAAGCGGCGTCGCGCACGGCGCAGCGGAAGTGGCGGCGCGCGGCAGCGTGCTGGTGAACGATGTTGTCGATACGATGCGCGATCTGGCGGCAGGCTCAAAACGGATGACGGACATCATTGCCGTGATCGAGGGCATCGCGTTTCAGACCAACATCCTCGCGTTGAACGCGGCCGTCGAAGCGGCTCGGGCAGGCGAGCAGGGTCGTGGCTTCGCGGTCGTCGCGGGCGAAGTGCGCTCGCTCGCGCAGCGCAGCGCGCTCTCGGCGAAGGAAATCAAGGAGCTGATCGAGAACTCGACGACGCGTGTCGACAGCGGCGCCGAACTGGCCGAGCGCGCGGGCCGGACGATGACCGAGGTGACGCACGCGGTCAAACGTATGAACGACATCATGGGCGAGATTTCGGCTGCATCGACCGAGCAGAGCACCGGCATCGAACAGGTCAACCGCGCGGTCGCGCAGATGGACCAGGTGACGCAACAGAACGCCGCGCTCGTCGAACAGGCGGCCGCGGCTGCAGGTTCGATGGCGGATCAGGCGCAGCAGTTGAAGTCGGCCGTTTCAGTGTTCACCGTGAAGGCGCGCGCGGCCTGATTGCCGGATCGCGCGGGGCCGGCGCCCGCCGGAGAAAAGTTGGTGGAGCCCCCCCCCCCAAGCCG
>NZ_CAJQZB010000035.1:0-69094 GCF_907164545.1 Paraburkholderia gardini
TTCCCGCCTCCCCCGCACTCCCTTGCCGAAAGCGCGAAAGATCGAGATTCTAGCCACCTCCTCCATGCCTGGCAAGCGTTATTTTGATAAGCCTGTTTAGCGGTGCTTGAACACGGGTTTGCGCTTCTCCACGAACGCGGCCATCCCTTCCTTTTGATCCTCGGTTGCAAACAGGGAATGGAACAGTCGACGCTCGAAATGCACGCCCTCCGCCAGCGTTGTTTCGTATGCACGATTCACCGACTCTTTCACCATCATCACTGCCGGCAACGGGAACCCGGAAATCACGGCTGCGGCGGCCACTGCTTCGTCAAGCAATGAGGCTGCGGGAATGACGCGCGATACGAGACCCGCCCGCTCCGCTTCAACCGCGTCCATGAAGCGCGCCGTCAGGCACATGTCCATCGCCTTCGCTTTCGATACCGCGCGGGGCAGGCGTTGCGTGCCTCCAGCACCAGGCATGACGCCGAGTTTGATCTCAGGCTGGCCGAACTTTGCGGTATCGGCGGCGAAGATGATGTCGCACATCATCGCCAGCTCGCAGCCGCCGCCCAGCGCGAAGCCCGCGACCGCGGCAATAATCGGCTTGCGGATCGAGCGCACGGTCTCCCAGTTACGAGTGATGTAGTCGCCCTTGTACACGTCCATATAGGTGTACGTGGCCATCATGCCAATATCGGCACCCGCGGCGAACGCCTTTTCGCTGCCCGTCACCACGATTGCACCAATCGCCTCGTCGGCGTCAAACACCTTGAGCGCTGCGCCAAGCTCGTCCATCAACGCATCGTTCAGTGCGTTTAGCGCCTTCGGGCGATTCAATGTCACCAGCCCAACCCGGCCGCGCGTCTCCACCAGAATGTTTTCGTAAACCATGCATCCTCCTTGTTTGGAATGAAAAGCAAAAACGCTTCGCGTGACCATCTCAATAATGCTAACATTCGCCAACCAACCGGTCGGTCAATTATTCGACAATAGCCTCCTCTAACGCTCAGCATCCCTTCCGCCATGACACATCCGCTATTCACGAAGCACGAAGACACGCTGCAGAAGGCGCTCGCCGCCATTGAAACACGCGGCTACTGGAGTCCCTTCTCCGAAATGCCCAGTCCGAAAGTGTACGGGGAAACAGCGAACGCGGATGGAGAGGCCGCGTTCAAGTTTCACCTGAACCGGACGTTCGAACTTGACCAGCCGGCCACTCAGGAAACCGTCGGCGCCGAAGTATCGCCATTCGGATTTCCACTCGGCATCCGCTATCCCAAAGCGGACGCCAACACGCTGATCGACGCGGCAACCCGCGCGCAGCGCGACTGGCGAGCAGCCGGTCCGAGGGCCTGGATTGGCGTGAGCCTCGAAATCCTGTCACGGATCAATCGCGCCAGCTTCGAGATCGGTTACGCCGTGATGCATACAACTGGCCAGGCCTTCATGATGGCCTTCCAGGCGGGCGGCCCGCACGCGCAGGACCGCGCACTCGAAGCCGTCGTGTACGCCTGGGACCAGCTACGCCGGATTCCGGCCGACGCTCACTGGGAAAAACCACAAGGCAAGAATCCGCCGCTGGCGATGCGCAAGCGCTATACCGTCGTGCCACGCGGCACGGGCCTCGTGCTCGGCTGCTGCACGTTCCCGACGTGGAACGGTTATCCCGGCCTCTTCGCCGATCTGGCCACGGGCAACACGGTCATCGTCAAGCCGCATCCCGGCGCGATCCTGCCGCTCGCGATTACCGTGCGCATCGCACGCGAGTTGCTCCGCGAAGCGGGATTTGACCCGAACGTCGTGACCCTGCTCGCCACCGATCCCAATGACGGCGCGCTCGTACAGGAGCTCGCCCAACGCCCGGAAATCAAGCTGATCGACTTCACCGGCAGCTCGCAAAACGGCACGTGGCTGGAACGAAACGTCCACCAGGCGCAGGTGTTCACGGAAAAGGCCGGGGTCAACCAGATCGTTATCGATTCTGTCGATGACATCAAGTCGGCCGCCCGCAATATTGCCTTTTCGCTCGCCCTGTACTCGGGCCAGATGTGCACGGCACCGCAGAACATTTACGTGCCACGCGACGGCATTCGCACGGCCGAAGGCCCGCTGAGCTTCGATGCAGTCGCCGGAGCGATCGCCGGCGCGGTGCAAAAACTCGTGGCCGACCCGGCGCGGGCCGTCGAACTGCTTGGCGCAATCCAGAACGAAGGCATCACGCAGCGTATCGACGAAGCCCGCAAGCTCGGGCGCGTGCTTGCTGAAAGCCAGTCGCTCGAACACCCTGCGTTTGCAGGCGCACGCGTCCGCACGCCGCTCCTGCTGCAACTCGATGCCGCAAGCGACGCCGCGCAGTTCACCCGCGAATGGTTCGGCCCGATCTCATTCGTCATTGCAACCGACTCGACCGCTCAATCGCTCGACCTTGCAGGCGCTATCGCCGCTGAGCATGGCGCGCTCACGCTCTCTGTTTACAGCATCGACGACATAGTGCTCGAAGCCGCCCACGAAGCATCGATCCGGGGGGGCGTAGCGCTTTCGATCAATCTCACGGGTGGCGTATTCGTGAACCAGTCCGCAGCGTTCTCAGACTTTCACGGCACGGGCGCCAACCCTGCAGCGAACGCTGCCCTTGCAGACGCCGCTTTTGTCGCAAACCGTTTCCGTGTAATTCAGAGCCGGGTTCATGTTGAACCGAAGGCGGTTCCGGCGTAAGCCGGCCGAACGGCATATGCCATGTGGCCGACTGGAGTCCGATCCGACATCCCCCTAATATGAGTTGACGGAGCGGCCTGCGAACCCGGCCGTCACTCAGTGGAATCCAACATGACCGACGCCTTTATCTGCGATGCAATTCGCACCCCGTTTGGCCGCTACGGCGGCGCCCTGAAAGATGTCCGCGCCGACGACCTCGGCGCCGTGCCCATCAAGGCACTGATGGAACGCAATCCGGGCGTCGACTGGCACGCTGTCGACGACGTCATCTACGGTTGCGCCAACCAGGCCGGCGAAGACAACCGCAACGTCGCACGCATGTCGGCACTGCTTGCCAACTTGCCAATCGACGCACCCGGCGCGACGTTGAACCGGCTATGCGGATCCGGCATGGACGCCGTCGGTTGCGCCGCTCGCGCGATCAAGGCAGGCGAGGCGCATCTGATGATTGCGGGTGGCGTCGAAAGCATGACCCGCGCGCCGTTCGTCATGGGCAAATCCACCAGCGCGTTCGCGCGTCAGGCCGCGATTCACGATACGACAATCGGCTGGCGCTTCGTCAACACGTTGATGAAGCGCGACTTCGGTGTCGATTCCATGCCGGAAACGGCAGAGAACGTGGCGGTCGAGTTCGGCATCAGCCGCGCGGATCAGGACGCGTTCGCACTGCGCAGCCAGCAAAAGGCGGCACGCGCCCAGCGTGATGGCACGCTGGCGCAGGAAATCGTAGCTGTCGAAATCGCGCAGAAGAAAGGCGATGCTATTCGTGTGAGCGTCGACGAGCATCCGCGCGAAACATCGCTCGAATCACTCGGCAAGCTCAACGGCGTCGTGCGCGCCGATGGCACTGTCACCGCTGGCAACGCTTCGGGCGTGAACGACGGTGCGTGTGCACTTCTGCTGGCAAGTCATGAAGCATCGGAGAAGTATGGTCTGCGTCGGCGCGCGCGTGTCGCCGGCATGGCGACAGCCGGCGTAGAACCGCGCATCATGGGCATCGGCCCCGCGCCCGCTACCCTGAAACTGCTGAAGCAGACGGGCATGTCGCTCGACCAGTTCGACGTCATCGAACTGAATGAAGCGTTCGCGTCGCAAGGTCTCGCGGTGCTTCGCGCACTCGGTCTGCGGGACGACGACCCGCGCGTCAACCCCAACGGTGGCGCAATCGCGCTGGGTCACCCGCTTGGCGCATCGGGCGCGCGGCTCATCACAACCGCGCTCCATCAGCTGGAACGCACAAATGGGCGATTTGCCCTGTGCACGATGTGCATTGGCGTCGGTCAGGGCATTGCGCTCGCGATCGAGCGCGTCTGAATACCTCGATATCTGCAATTGCAGATCATGGAGACAAAGAGGAGACAACCGATGTCCTATGAAACGATCAGCGTAGAGCTTGACGCCTCATCCCGCGTCGCCACAGTGACACTGAATCGCCCGGACAAGCTCAACAGCTTCACGCGGGTGATGCACAAGGAACTGGGGGCGGCGCTCGATGAAGTCGAAGCCGCAGGCACCCGGGCGCTGGTGCTGACAGGTGCGGGCCGCGGATTCTGCGCAGGCCAGGACCTTGCCGATCTCGATTTCACGCCGGGTGCGATGACAGACCTCGGCGAGCTGATCGATGAACACTTCAACCCGTTGATCCGCCGGCTTCAGGCGCTGCCGATGCCCGTCATCGCAGCCGTCAATGGCACCGCTGCTGGTGCAGGCGCCAACCTCGCGCTCGCCTGCGATCTCGTCATTGCAGCCCGATCGGCCAGCTTCATTCAGGCCTTTGTGAAAATCGGCCTCGTTCCTGATTCGGGTGGGACGTGGTTCCTGCCGCAGCGCCTCGGTATGGCACGAGCCCTCGGGCTCGCCATGACGGGCGACAGGCTGCCCGCGGAAAAAGCCGAAAGCTGGGGCCTCATCTGGCAGGCCGTCGACGACGCCGATTTGCAGGAAACCGCAACGAAGCTGGCCACGCAACTGGCGCAGCAGCCCGCGCTCGCCATCGTCGCAATCAGGCGCGCCATGCGTGAAGGCGTCACCCAGACGCTGGACGCGCAGCTCGATCTCGAACGCGATCTGCAGCGCGAACTGGGTGCATCGCACGACTACGAGGAAGGCGTGCGTGCCTTCATGGAAAAACGCGCACCACGCTTCGAGGGCCGTTGACATGTCCAGCCAGCCACAGCACGACGACACGATGTCACCAGAAGCACTCGCCCGCGCCACCGCCCAATCGATGTACGAAGCGGATGCCTGCAGCCAGGCGCTGGGCCTCGAACTTCTGGAAGTGCGCCCCGGGTACGCACGCATGCGGATGCTGGTCCGTCCTGATTTTCTGAACGGACACCAGATCTGCCACGGCGGCCTGATCTTCACCCTGGCCGATTCGACGTTTGCCTTCGCGTGCAACTCGTACAACATCAACACGGTGGCGTCGGGCTGTTCGATCGAGTTCCTGCGTCCGGTTCCCGGCGGCGAAGAGCTGACCGCCGAAGCCGTCGAGCAGACGCTGAGTGGTCGCAACGGCATCTACGACATCCGGGTAACGAATCGCACCGGAGAAACGGTCGCGATGTTCCGTGGCAAATCCGCACAGATTCGCGGCACGGTCATTCCCGTTACTGACTGAAGCTTCGCGCCGAACACTCAACGCAACGTAACGCTTCGTTCGTTGTTCGTTACACGCAGCGCATCTATTCTGAAAAGCAGCAAAGGAGACATCCGCATGACGACCGATCTACCGCTCGACCCGATCGAAACGGCGAGCCGCGACGAACTCGCCGCCCTCCAGCTCGAACGACTGAAATGGTCGCTCACGCACGCGTATGAAAATTCGCCGGTGTATCGGCGCAAGTTTGACGAAGCTGGCGTCCATCCGTCTGAGGTGAAAACGCTGGCGGACCTTTCGCGCTTCCCGTTCACCACCAAGAAGGATCTGCGCGACAGCTATCCCTTCGGCATGTTTGCTGTGCCGCAGGAGCAGATATCGCGGATTCACGCATCGTCGGGTACCACGGGCAAACCGACCGTTGTCGGTTACACCGCGCGCGACATCGACACATGGGCGAACCTCGTCGCCCGTTCGATCCGTGCGGCCGGCGCCCGACGCGGCGACAAGGTGCATGTCAGCTACGGATACGGTCTCTTTACCGGCGGACTCGGCGCACATTATGGCGCCGAACGCGCCGGCCTCACCGTGATCCCATTTGGCGGCGGTCAGACGGAAAAGCAGGTCCAGCTTATCCAGGACTTCCGTCCGGACATCATCATGGTGACGCCCAGCTACATGCTGTCGATCGCCGATGAGCTGGAACGACAAGGCGTCGATCCAGCCAGCTGTTCGCTGCGCATCGGCATCTTCGGCGCGGAGCCGTGGACGAACGACATGCGGCGGGCAATCGAACAGCGCATGGGCATCGACGCTGTCGACATCTACGGGCTGTCTGAAGTCATGGGCCCGGGCGTCGCATCGGAGTGCGCGGAAACGAAAGACGGCCCGACGATCTGGGAAGACCATTTCTACCCCGAGATCATCAATCCCGAAACCGGCGAAGTACTGCCAGAAGGCGAATTTGGCGAACTCGTCTTCACCTCGCTGACGAAAGAAGCGTTGCCGATCATTCGCTATCGCACGCGCGACCTTACGCGTCTGTTGCCCGGCACCGCACGCACGATGCGCCGTATGGAGAAAATCACGGGCCGCTCGGACGACATGATGATCGTGCGCGGCGTCAACGTTTTCCCGACGCAGATCGAAGAGCTGCTGTTGAAGCAACATGCGCTCGCGCCGCACTATCAGATCATCCTCACGAAGGAAGGCCCGCTCGATGTGCTGACGCTGAATGTCGAACCGTGTCCCGAAACCGCGCCGGATACGGGCGCGCTCAATACCGCGAAACAGGCCCTCGTCTACGATATCAAGGCGTTGATCGGCGTGAGCGCAGTGGTGAACGTGCTGGCGGTAAACGGTATCGAACGCTCGGTTGGCAAGGCACGGCGCGTCGTCGACAAACGGTTTTCCGGAAGCTGACGTTCCGACAACCGGAAGCCTGGCCGGCAGCACAAGCCAGCGCGACTTGGATTGAAATGAATGTAGAAAAGTGATCAGCGGCGGCATGGCGGCGCTGATCGCGATGCAGTCGTACGGTTGCCAGATGGAGGATCAGGCGTGCGCCCCGGTCACGCCTGACCCGCCCGATCACGAATTCGGCAGCAGCAACCACATGCGGCCGGCCTGCTTCATCTTGCCGGCGAGATCGCCCGCGTCGTCGCCAAGTCCCCAGAAATAGTCGGCGCGCACACCGCCTTTGATCGCCGAACCTGTGTCCTGTGCAAACACCAGACGATTCATCGGCAAATTGGTCAACGGACGCGTCGTTTGCAGAAACACCGGCGTACCGAGCGGAATCGAAGACGGATCGACAGCAATGGACCGCTCGGGCGTCAACGGAACGCCCAGCGCGCCAATTGGACCGTCGGCGCCACTCTGCTGAGCCGTATCGCCCGTGGGCATTTCACGGAAGAACACAAACCGCGGATTCGTATCGAGCAATGCGTCGACCTTCGCCGGATTCGAACGCGCCCAGGCCTTGATGCCCTGCATCGTCGCCTGCGCGGGCGTGATCTCGCCGCGATCCAGCAGCGAACGGCCAATCGATTTGTACGGCTGGTTGTTCGTGCCGCCAAACCCGACGCGCATCACGCTGCCATCCTCCATCACGATTCGCCCCGATCCTTGCACCTGCAGGAAGAACGCTTCGATCGGATCGTCGACCCACACCAGTTCGTTACCTGTCAGCACCCCGCTGCGTTCGAGCTGGGCGCGCGCCGGCAGCGGCGCGCCGGCGCGATAGCCGGCCGGCCAGTGGTACAGCGCCGTCTGATAGACGCCGTGCCGCACGCGCGAACCGCGCAGCAACGGTTCGTAATAGCCCGTCACCAGGCCATCGAGCGTGCCGTCGGTATTGGCGAACTGAAAAGGAGTGAAATACGTTTCGAAGAACGTGCGCGCACTCGCGACATCGAGGTCGTCGAGTTGCGTTGCCGCGGCACACGCCCGCTGCCAGTTCGGCTGACGCGCAAGCCGGGTGCAGTTCTGCCGGAGCGCGGCCGTCGCTCCGATCAGCGAATCGTCCTGCCAGCCCGGCACCTGCTGCCATGCGACGGGAGTGAGCCGCGTCGACGCAATCTGGCCCGGAATGATCGCGGCGCCCGTCGGTGGCGAGACAGACTTCAACGACGCTCCGCCTCCGCACGCTGCCAGCATCGCCGCTACCGCCACCGCGCTGACCCAGCCTGCGGCCGTGCGGACAATACGCATACAATGTTCGTTCTTGATGGAAACCGCCATGTCTGATCTGTTCGACGAATACCCGATGCTGATATTTGCGCTGGAGTCGCTTCTGGCGCTGGGCCTGCTGATTTTCATCGTTGTCTGGACATCGTCCGGCAAGAAGAAGCAGGCGCGAAATGCACAACGCACGCACAAGACATCAGGCGAAAACAGCGACAGCCAGCAGCCGCAGCCGTAAGCCTTACGGTTGAAAGGGCCGCTTGCCGGTTCAATGCAGCGTGCGCGGCATGCGCAGCATGAACTCGGGCACAGTCGCTTCGAAACGTTCGCCGTCTTCCGCGACGCAAAAATACTCCCCGCGCATCGTGCCGACGGGCGTTGCGATCAACGCCCAGCTCGTATATTCGAACTGCTCGCCCGGTTTGAGGAGCGGCTGGTGGCCGACCACGCCAAGGCCCTTCACTTCCTGCACATGCTCTTCGCTGTCCGTGATGACCCAGTGGCGTGCGATCAGTTGAGCCGGAACCTGCCCGCTGTTGCGGATGGTCAGCGTGTATGCGAACGCATACTTGCGGCGCTCGGGGTCCGATTCTTCGGGCAGATACGCGACCTGCACCGATACGCTGAATTCGTACTGGCTCATCCTGATTCCGGTGTGAATGCACGCTGCGGGAAGCCCATGCGCCAATGGTTTGCGGCCTGTCGGCGGGAAGCGGCTCTGGTTTCGCATTCTGCTTGATGCAGCGGACGCCCGCAACCAGCTATCCCGTCCGGACAGGGGTTTCTCGCCGTGCAAACCGGTAAGATAGCGATTTTCCGCCTGCCGCTCCCCACGCCATGACGCAATTCAGAATCGCTCCCAGCATCCTGTCCGCCGACTTCTCGCGGCTTGGCGAAGAAGTCCGCAACGTTGTCGCCGCCGGCGCCGACTGGATTCACTTCGACGTGATGGACAACCACTACGTGCCGAACCTGACCATCGGCCCGCTCGTGTGCGAGGCGATCCGCCCGCACGTGCAGGTGCCGATCGACGTGCATCTGATGGTGCGCCCGGTCGACCGTATCGTGCCGGACTTCGCGAAAGCGGGCGCCAACGTCATCAGCTTTCACCCGGAAGGCTCGGATCACATCGACCGAACACTGTCGCTGATCCGCGATCATGGCTGCAAGGCCGGCCTCGTGTTCAATCCCGCCACGTCGCTCAGCTATCTCGATCACGTGATGGACAAGCTCGATCTCGTGTTGATCATGTCAGTGAATCCGGGCTTCGGCGGCCAGTCGTTCATTCCTGAAGCGCTGAACAAGCTGCGCGAGGCGCGAGCCCGTATCGATGCATACAAGGAAAAGACCGGCCGTGAAATCCATCTCGAAGTGGACGGCGGCGTGAAGGTCGACAACATCGCGGAAATCGCAGCGGCAGGCGCGGACACGTTCGTGGCGGGCTCGGCGATCTTCGGCAAACCCGACTACAAGACCGTCATCGACCAGATGCGCACAGCACTTGCCCAGATCAAGCATCCGTCGCACAGCAAATGAGTCATCACACGCGTCTACCACCCATACCCGGCGACCTCCGAACATGACTGCGAAGCCCTCCTTTCCTGCACCGGTATTCAGCGGCCCCCGTATCGAGGCCGCGATTATCGACCTCGACGGCACCATGGTCGATACGGCCGACGACTTCACCGCCGGGCTGAACGGCATGCTCGCGCAGCTCGACGCGGCGGAAACGTCGCGTGAGGAAGTGGTCGAATACGTCGGCAAGGGCTCGGAACATCTGATTCGCAGCGTGCTCGCGCCGCGTTTCGAGGCCGGGCACGCGCAGGATCGCTTCGACGAGGCGCTCGCGATCTATCAGGACGAGTACTCGAAGATCAACGGCACGCACACGCGTCTCTATCCTGACGTCGAAGCGGGCCTGAAGGCGATGCGCGACGCCGGCCTCAAGCTCGCGTGCGTGACGAACAAGCCGCGCCGCTTTGCGGTGCAACTACTCACGCAATATGGGCTGACCGGCTATTTCAGCGTCGTGATCGGCGGCGACACGCTCGCGAAAAAGAAGCCCGATCCGCTGCCGATGATCACCGCGTGCGCCGAAATGCAGGTCGCGCCGCAGGCAGCGGTGGCGATCGGCGATTCGGAAAACGACGCGATGGCCGGCCGCGCCGCCGGTCTCGCTACGTTGACTGTGCCGTATGGCTACAACCATGGTCAGTCTGTACAAACAATAAAATCGGATGGTATAGTTGCTTCGCTGCTCGAGGCCGCCAAGGCCATCGCAGCGCACCAATCACCGACTTTATAAGTCCATCATCCTCATGTTTCTGAATAAAAAACGGAGTCTGAGCAGCATCGACCGGGGAGCCTGGCCCTGGCGTCGCTGGTCGCGCTAACCTCGCCTGAGGTACGCTGAAGCCCGTCTTCGGCAACCGTTTTTTACTTCGCTGCGCTTCTCGCGCGCTTCCCGAGTTTTACGCTGGTAACCGTCGCATCGCTTCATCTGGTCTTCGTGTATCCATCGCGGTACCGTTGCGTCATGTGAGCTTGCACGCGTTCCCGGGACAGCACGCACCGATCGGCGTCTCCCTGTCGAAAGACACAGAAAGCCTGGCCGGCAAGCGCAACGCCCCCGTCTTATCCGAAGCACACGCACGCTGTGCCGGACGCACGAACAGGATCGGAACATGACCGAACTCGAATTTCAGTCCCTCGCAAACGAGGGCTTCAATCGCATCCCGATGATCGCCGAGGCGCTCGCCGACCTCGAAACTCCGTTATCGCTGTATCTGAAGCTCGCGCAGTCCGAGCGCAACGGCGCCAACTCGTTCCTGCTCGAATCGGTAGTGGGCGGCGAGCGGTTCGGCCGCTACTCGTTCATCGGCCTGCCGGCACGCACGCTCGTGCGTACCCGCAACGGCGTGTCCGAGGTCGTGAAAGACGGCAAGGTCGTCGAGACGCATGAAGGCGATCCGCTCGCGTTCATCCAGCAGTTCCAGGCACGTTTCAAGGTGGCGCAACGTCCCGGCCTGCCGCGGTTTAGCGGCGGTCTGGCCGGTTATTTCGGCTATGACGCGGTGCGCTACATCGAGAAAAAGCTCGCGCACACCGCGCCGCCGGACGATCTCGGCCTGCCCGACATCCAGTTGCTGCTCACAGAAGAAGTCGCGGTGATCGACAACCTCGCCGGCAAGCTGTATCTCGTGGTCTACGCCGACCCGGCCTTGCCCGAGGCGTACACGAAAGCGAAGCAGCGCCTGCGCGAACTGCGCCAGCGTCTGCGCACGACCGTTCAGCCGCCGGTCACGTCGGCGAGCGTGCGCACCGAGATTTATCGCGAGTTCGCGAAAGACGATTACCTCGCCGCCGTGCGCAAGGCGAAGGAATATGTCGCGGCCGGCGAGCTGATGCAGGTTCAGGTCGGCCAGCGTCTGACGAAACCGTATCGCGACAATCCGCTTTCGCTGTATCGCGCACTGCGCTCGCTGAATCCGTCGCCGTATATGTATTACTACAACTTCGGTGAATTCCATGTGGTCGGCGCTTCGCCGGAAATTCTGGTGCGTCAGGAAAAGCGCGGCGAGGACCGGATCGTGACGATCCGTCCGCTTGCGGGCACGCGTCCACGTGGCAACACGCCCGAGCGCGACGCCGAACTCGCCACGGAACTGCTGAACGACCCGAAGGAAATCGCCGAGCACGTGATGCTGATCGACCTCGCGCGTAACGACGTCGGCCGCATCGCGCAGATCGGTTCGGTGGTCGTGACCGACCAGATGATCATCGAAAAGTACTCGCACGTGCAGCACATCGTGAGCTCGGTCGAGGGCAAGCTCAAGGCGGGCGTCACCAATTTCGACGTGCTGCGCGCGACGTTCCCGGCCGGCACGCTGTCGGGCGCGCCGAAGGTCCGCGCGATGGAACTGATCGACGAGCTCGAACCGGTGAAGCGCGGTCTTTACGGCGGCGCCGTCGGCTATCTGTCGTTCACCGGCGAGATGGATCTGGCGATCACGATCCGCACCGGCGTGATCCACAACGGCAATCTGTATGTGCAGGCGGCGGCGGGCATCGTCGCGGATTCGGTGCCGGAATCCGAATGGCAAGAGACCGAAAACAAGGCGCGCGCTGTGCTGCGCGCCGCCGAGCAGGTGCAGGACGGCCTCGATAGCGACTTCTGACCGGAGACAGACCATGCTGCTGATGATCGACAACTACGACTCGTTCACCTATAACCTGGTCCAGTACCTCGGCGAACTCGGCGAAGACGTACGGACCTACCGCAACGACGAAATCACCCTCGACGAAATCGCGAAGCTCAACCCCGAGCGCATCTGCCTTTCGCCCGGACCGAGCAATCCGCAACACGCCGGCATCACGCTCGACGTGCTGCGCAAGTTTTCCGGCGAGATTCCGATTCTCGGCGTGTGCCTCGGCCACCAGGCGATTGGCGAGGCATTCGGCGGGCGCGTCGTGCGCGCGCAAACCATAATGCATGGCAAGGTGAGCCAGATCGAAACCGACTGCAAAGGCGTGTTCGCCGACCTGCCGAAGCATTTCACCGTCACGCGCTACCATTCGCTCGCGATCGAACGCGAGTCGCTGCCGGATTGCCTCGAAGTGTCCGCGTGGACCGACGACGGCGAAATCATGGGCGTGCGCCACAAGACGCTCAAGGTCGAAGGCGTGCAGTTCCACCCGGAATCGATCCTGTCCGAACACGGCCATGCGCTGCTCGAAAACTTCGTGAAGCAGTCGAAGCTTGCTGGCGCATCGCAACGCAACGCCTGAAGAAGCGAGAAAAGAACATGTCCATTACTCCGCAGGAAGCGTTGCAGCGCACGATCGAGCATCGCGAAATTTTTCACGACGAAATGCTGCATCTGATGCGCCTCATCATGCGCGGCGAACTCTCGCCGGTGATGTCGGCGGCGATCATCACGGGGCTGCGCGTCAAAAAAGAGACCATCGGTGAAATCGCGGCCGCCGCTACCGTAATGCGCGAATTCGCCCGGCACGTCGAAGTAGAGGACAACTCGAACTTCGTCGATATCGTGGGCACGGGCGGCGACGGCTCGCACACGTTCAACATTTCCACCGCGACGATGTTCGTCACGGCCGGCGCTGGCGCGAAAGTCGCGAAACACGGCAACCGCGGCGTGTCGAGCAAATCGGGCAGCGCGGACGTCCTCGAAGCACTCGGCGTCAACATCGATCTGCAGCCGGAACAGGTGGCGATCTCGATCGCGGAAACCGGCATGGGCTTCATGTTCGCGCCGAACCATCATCCGGCGATGAAGAACATCGCGCCCGTGCGCCGCGAACTCGGCGTGCGGACGATCTTCAATATTCTCGGGCCCCTCACCAATCCGGCCGGTGCGCCGAACCAGCTGATGGGCGTGTTCCACCAGGATCTGGTCGGCATTCAGGTGCGCGTGATGCAACGGCTCGGCGCGAAGCACGTGCTGGTCGTGTACGGCATGGACGGCATGGATGAAGTGTCGCTCGGCGCCGCGACCACGGTCGGCGAACTGCGCGACGGCCAGATTCACGAATACGAGATTCATCCGGAAGACTTCGGCATGCAGATGGTGTCGAACCGGACGCTCAAGGTGAATGACGCCGGTGAATCGAAAACCATGTTGCTCGAAGCGCTCGACAACAAACAGGGCGTCGCGCGCGAAATCGTCGTGCTGAACGCGGGCACGGCGCTGTATTCGGCGAACGTGGTGGCATCGATCGCGGACGGCATCCAGATCGCGCGCGAAACCATCGCGAGCGGCCGCGCACGGGCAAAGGTCGACGAACTGGTCCGTTTCACGCAGCAATTCAAGAAATAACTTCAGTATCGAGATACCCATGAGCGACATTCTGGAACGCATCATCGCGGTCAAGCGCGAAGAAATCCGCGCTGCGCAAATGAGCGCGCCGCTTGAAGAATTACGGCTCGAGGCGTCGACGCGCGACCGGCGCGACTTCGTCGGCGCATTGCGCGCGAAGCACGCAGCCGGCCTCGCCGCGGTCATCGCCGAGGTGAAAAAGGCAAGCCCGTCGAAAGGCATATTGCGCGAACATTTCGTGCCCGCCGATATCGCCCGCTCGTACGAAAGCCACGGCGCGGCGTGCCTTTCCGTGCTGACGGACGTGCAGTTCTTCCAGGGCAGCGCGACTTATCTGGAAGAAGCGCGCGCCGCCTGCGCGCTGCCGGTGCTGCGCAAGGACTTCATCATCGATCCGTACCAGATCGTCGAGGCACGCGCGATGGGCGCCGACGCGATCCTGCTGATCGCCGCAGCGCTCGAAACGCCGCAGATGCAGGATCTCGAAGTGTTCGCGCATTCGCTGGGGCTCGCGGTGCTCGTCGAAGTGCACGACAGCAACGAACTGATGGAAGCGCTCACGCTCAAGACACCGTTGATCGGCATCAACAACCGCAATCTGCGCACGTTCGAAACGTCGATCGACACGACGATCGGCATGCTCGAATCGATTCCGGACGACCGTATCGTAGTGACCGAATCGGGCATTCTGTCGCGCGTCGACGTCGAGCGGTTGCGCACGATGGACGTGCATACGTTCCTCGTCGGCGAAGCGTTCATACGCGCGGAGCAGCCGGGCGCGGAACTCGCGCGGATGTTTTTCTGAGCGCGAACAGCAGGTTTAACGCAGCGCATACGGCAGAACGGCGTCCAGCCACCCGACGGGCCGGATCGAACGGGACACAGGATGAGCATCGAGAGTGAAATCAAGCTGGCGCTGCCGGCCGGACAGGTCGACGCGGCAACCGCGTTTTTCGTCATGCGTACTGGCGAAGCCGGGCATGCCGTCACGCTCGAAAACATCTATTTCGACACGCCCGGCCTGACGCTGGCGCGCTCGAAAAGCGCGCTCCGGCTACGACGCACGCCCGATGGCTGGCTGCAGACGTTCAAGACAGCCGGCTCGGCGAAAGGCGGCCTGCATAGCCGTCACGAATGGGAAATGGCCGTCGCGGGCGATGCGCTGGAAATCGACGCATTGCTGCGCGCGTGCGAAGCACCGGACGTCACGGCAGCGTTGCGCGAGGCGGCGCCAGGCCTCATCGAACTATTTCGCACGAACTTCACGCGCACGCTGTGGCATATGCAGCACGACGGCGCCGGCATCGAAGCGGCGATCGATCTGGGCGAAGTGATTGCCGATGTGAACGGCAAAACGCGCCGCACGCCGATTTCCGAAATCGAACTCGAACTGAAGAGCGGCGATGAAGCAGCGCTTCACGCGCTGGCTCAGGCATTGTCGGCAAACATTCCGGGGCTCGCGCCGGATGACGTCAGCAAGGCACAGCGCGGTTACAGGCTGCGCGAACAGTAACCTGCGCGGCGCGGCGACCCTCGAAGCGGTGGGCAGCAAACGCCACCTTGAGCTACACGTCGTTTGCTGCGACACTTCCCCGCCATGACCTCCGCCACCCGCTCCCGCTCCTCTTCGTCGCAAGCCTCGCTTTTTGGCGAGGCATCTGCTGCGCAACCCGCGTCACCCACGCAACCGGCAAGTAACACCGCCGCCGCGCTCGAAGCCCAGTTCGACGCGTTACCCCCCGTGTGGCGCCAGCACCTGAAACCGTTCATCGGGAGCGATGCCTATGCGCCGTTGTGCGCGTTCGTCGACGCCGAGCGCGCGGCCGGCAAAACCGTCTATCCGGCCGACGTGTTCCGCGCGCTGCGCCTGACGAGCCCTGACGACGTGAAAGTCGTGATCCTCGGGCAAGACCCGTATCACGGTGAGGATCGCGGCACGCCGCAGGCGCACGGACTCGCGTTCTCGGTGCCGCCGGCGGTGCGTCCGCCGCCATCGCTGCGTAATATCTTCAAGGAAATCGCCGCGAATTTCGGCTATGAACCGCCGCGCCACGGCTGCCTCGACACGTGGGCGCGGCAGGGCGTCCTGCTGCTGAACACGGTGCTGACGGTGGAACGCGACTCGGCCGCGAGCCACGCGAAGCGCGGGTGGGAAAAATGCACCGATACGTTGATCCACGAACTCGCGATGCGACACGAAGGGCTCGTCTTCATGCTGTGGGGCGCGCATGCGCAGGCGAAGCGCGCGCTGCTGGGCGGACGTTCGCACTACGTGCTCGAAGCGCCCCATCCGTCGCCACTGTCGGCGCACCGCGGCTTTCTCGGTTGCCGGCATTTCGCGCTGGCCAATGAATATCTCGAACAGCACGGCCGGACGCCGATCGACTGGCGTCTGCCCGACGAAGCCGAAACGCTGGCCTGACCGCGCACATCACGCACATCACGTCGCGATTCGCGAGTCGGAACACAACGATATAGCCGGATCAGAAACAAAAAACGCCACGAGGTCGAAAACCCGTGGCGCTTTTCGTTCCGACGAGACCGGGACATCAGCCTCGGATGGAAAATGAAGCCTTACGCTGCGGCGATCGCTTCGCGCGCGCCGGCGAGTGCCGCGTTCGCGACGTCCGGGCCCATGTTCAGGCCTTCGGCGTAGATGAAGTTCACGTCGGTCATGCCGAGGAAGCCGAGGAACGTCTTCAGGTACGGTGTCTGGCTGTCGCCCGGCGTGCCGACGTACTTGCCGCCACGTGCCGAAACAACGTGCACTTTCTTGCCCGTCACGAGACCTTCCGCGCCGTTCGCGCCGTACTTGAACGTGATGCCGGCGCGTGCGATGAAGTCGAAGTACGTCTTCAGTTGCGACGACACGCCGAAGTTGTACAGCGGAGCGGCGATGACGACGATATCGGCAGCCTGCAGTTCGGCGATCAGCGCTTCGCTGCGTGCGGCGATGGCGTTCTGTTCCGGCGTGCGTTGCCCGGCCGGCGTGAAGAACGCGCCGAGGATCGTGTCGTCCAGATGGGGCAGCGGCTCAGCCTGCAGGTTACGGACGACGACTTGCGCGCCCGGGTTCGACTGTTGCAGCTTTGCGGTCAGTTCGTTGGCAAGCAGCGTCGAATTCGCGCCTTGCGAGCGGGCTGCCGAGTTGATTTGCAGAATCGTGGTCATGGGTGACTCCAGTTGGGGCGCGCAGTGTTGCGCGAGTGGAGCCATTGTGTTTTTTTACCCGCCCGGGAAAAAGTACCGCGCGAGCGAAGGATTGTTGCAAGGGTAGAACAATCCGCCATCTTCAACCCGGGATTTTGTCGCTTTCAGAGGGCCGACGGCGTACCACCGGCCCCCAGCATGTCATTTCCCCAGCCAGCGCTCGCGCCAGTTCCGCGCCGCGACGCGCTTGTCGGTGACCGAAAGCGAGTAGCGCGCGACGTCCGGGGCATCGAGTTTCAACTGCATGGTGCGCAGTTCGTCGCGACGGAACGCATGCACTTCGACCTTCGCGCCCGGCTGGTAACGCGCCAGCAGCGCATCCAGATTCGAGCCGGTGACGCGCAGGCCATCGATCGCGATCAGCACGTCGCCGGCCGACAGGCCCGCCTTCTGCGCCGCGCTACCTTCGTGTACCGTGGCGAGCGTGCAGTCGGCGTTGCCCCGCACGCGCACGCCCAGCGACGGCTTGCCGTTCCTGTCCGGCTCCGGCGCGATACCCACGCCGAACGGTGCGAGCAACGGTTCGAGCGGCAGATCGCGCGTGCCGTACGCGGCCTGATCGAGCAGATGCGCGACGTCGACACCGGTCGCTTCGGCGAAAAGGGCCTCGATTTCCGTCTCCGGCACGCCAACCGGCTTGCCGCGATAGAAATCGCGGCCGAAGCGTTGCCACAGGAGGCGCATCACGTCGTCGAGCGATTTGCGGTTGCCGGTCTGCGCGCGGATCTCCAGATCGAGGCACAGCGCGACCAGCGAGCCCTTCGTGTAATAACTGACGATCGCGTTGGGCGCGTTTTCGTCCTGACGGTAGTACTTGACCCACGCATCGAACGAGCTTTCGGCGACCGACTGTTTCAGACGCCCGCTGCCGCGCTGCACGCTGCCGACCACCTTGCCGACGAGGTCAAAATATTCGGCAGAGGTGATCAGTCCGGTGCGCACCAGAATCAGGTCGTCGTAGTAGGACGTGAAGCCCTCGAAGAGCCACAGCAACGACGTGTAGTTCTCGCGCGTCAGATCGTATGGCGCGAACGCGGCCGGCTTGATGCGCTTCACGTTCCACGTGTGGAAATACTCGTGACTGCACAGGCCAAGGTACGTCCGGTAGCCTTCGGTCGTTTCCGGACGGCCCGTCACCGGCAGATCGGTGCGATTGCAGATCAGCGCCGTCGACGCACGATGCTCGAGGCCGCCGTAGCCGTCGCTGACCACCTGCGTCATGAACACATAGCGATCGACCGGCGCCTTCTTCGACTTCGGCTCGAAGAGCGCGATCTGCGCTTCGCAGACGCGCTTCAGGTCGGCGGCGAGGCGCTCCATATCCACGGCGACGGTGCGTCCCGCGATCACGATATCGTGCGGCACACCGTGCGCGCTGAACGTGGAGAGCGCGAATTCGCCGAGCGTGACCGGATGGTCGATCAGCTCGTCATAGTTCTGCGCGCGATACTCGCCAAAACCGTAGCGCTTCGTGCCGCGCGCTTCGGGCAACGCAGTCGCGACCCGCCAACGGCGATACGACTCGCCCGCCGGCTTCTGGATGTCGACCACGCATGGCGCCTTTTCATGGCCGAGCGGCAACAGAAACACGCTCGTGCCGTTGAAGAAACCGGCTGTGTCGTCGAGATGCGCGGCGCGCACCGACATATCCCACGCATACACCTCGTAGCGCAGCGTCAGCTCGCCATTGACGGGTGCGGCCCGCCACGTGTGCTTGCCGGTTTTCCCGACGCGCACCTTGCGTCCCGCTTCGTTGAAAGCGCGCAGCGTCACGATGTTGCGGGCGAACTCGCGGACCATGTAGCTGCCCGGAATCCACACCGGCAGCATGAAGGACTGCCCGGCCGGATCAGGATCGGCGACGGTCACGGTCACTTCGAACAAATGGGCAGCGGGTTGCTTCGGGACAATGGTGTAGCGGATCGGCTTCATCGGCGGGACATCCAGACAGTAAGCGGAGCGTTAAAACGGCAGGAGGCGCACGACGCGCCTCCTGTTCGACATGTACGACACGTGCGACGCGGTTAGTGGACGGCGGACAACTCCTTGTCGAGCCGGTCTGCCGGCACGGCGCCCGGCAGGCGGCGGCCGTCGGCGAGGAACACCGTCGGCGTACCGTTGACGTTCATCTGCTGGCCGAGCGCGAGGTTCTTGTCGATCGCGGTGGTGTCGCAGCTGGCGGCGGCCGTCGGCGCGCGGTGATCGAGCATCCACGATTCCCACGCCTTCGCGCGATCGGTCGAACACCAGATCGACTTCGATTTCACCGTCGAATCCGGCGAAAGCACCGGGTACAGGAACGTGTAGACCGTCACGTTATCGATCGACTTGAGCGTCGTTTCGAGCTGCTTGCAGTACGGACAGTTCGGATCGGAAAACACGGCGATCCTGCGTGAGCCGTTACCCTTCACGACTTTCACCGCGTTGCCGAACGGCAGGCTCGCGAAATCGATCTTGTTGGTTTCGGCCAGGCGCGCTTCGGTGACGTTCGTGCGCGTTTTCGCTTCGACGATGTCGCCAAGCACGAGGTAATCGCCATTGACATCGCTGTAGAGGATCTGCGTGCCGAGATTCACTTCGTAGAGGCCGGCGATCGGCGACTTCGAAACGCTCTTGATCGTGGCGTCGCCAAGGCGCGACTGCAGCGTGGCCTTCAGCTTGTCGGTGGTCTGGTCGGCCTGCGCGGAGCAGCCGAGTGCGGCGGCGGCGACGGCCAGTGCCAGCGTCGCGATGCGGATACGTTTTTGCATGTTCAATCCCTGGGCGATTTGCACGCGTGCGTGGCGTGCCTTTCATATGTTGGTGCGGACCGTGTGAAACGAAGGTGCCCTTACCCGAGCGCCGCGGAAACAAGCCAGCGTTTAAGCAGCGGCTGCGCGCCGACGAACGCCATGCCGGTATTGCGGACGGCCCAGGCCACGGTGCCCGGCACGGAAAACAGCTTCTGCAGGCCATCGGTGGCGATCATCAACGCACGGATGTCCTCACGACGTGCGCGCTCGTAGCGACGCAGCAGCACCGTGTCGCCGGGATCGCGGAACGCTTCCTTCTTCGCGATCGTATCGGCGAGCGCGGCGACATCGCGCAGCCCGAGATTCATGCCCTGGCCGGCAAGCGGATGGATCAGATGCGCGGCGTCGCCGACCAGCGCGACACGCGGTGCGATCAGCCGGTCGACCGTTTGCAGCGCGAGCGGAAAACCCTGCGCCGGCGTCACGCACTCCAGCGGGCCGAGCAGGCTTTGCGTCACGCGTTCCACTTCCGCCGCGAGCTGCGCGGGCGCGAGTTCCAGCAGTTCGCGCGCATGCTCCGTCCGCGCCGACCAGACGAGCGACACGTGACCGTCCGGCAACGGCAGCAACGCGATGATCTCGCCTTCCCTGAACCATTGATATGCGGTGTCGCCGTGCGGCCGGCCGGCCTTGAAATTCGCGACGACGCCCGTCTGTCTGTAATCGCGGCGATCGACCTTCGAGCCGATCTGCGCGCGCACCCACGAGTGCGCGCCATCCGCGCCGACGACGAGATCCGCTTCCAGCACACGACCGTTCGCAAGCCCGATTGACGCAGCATCGGGTTTCACGTCGAGCGCCTGGGCGCGCGAATCGATCCACGTCAGATTGGGCTGGAACCGCAGCGCGGCGTCGAGCGCGCGTTCGATCAGCGACGATTCGGCGATCCACGCCAGTTGCGACACGGAGGCCTGGAACGCGGAAAAATGGAGTTCGGCAGCCGCATCGCCGAAAACGCGCATGTCGTAGACCGGCGCAAGGCGCGCGACGTCGAGCGCCTGCCAGACGCGCAGACGTTCAAGCAGGGTTTGCGAACTCGCAGAAAGCGCATAGACACGCGCGTCGAACGCGGCACCGGCGGGGAGCGACGCGCATGTCTGCGCGAGCAGTGCGACGCGTCTGCCGCCTTGCGTCAGCGCGAGCGCGGCGGTCTTGCCGACAAGCCCGCCGCCGATCACGGCAACGTCGAAGGTCTGATGGTGAACAGTCATCCGTTCATTATAGCTGCGCGTGTTCCCGGGGACTGACGCGGCGAGCGCGGCGTTTGCCCTCGCTCCAGGGCGCGTGCCGCCTGGCGGCGGTCGCACAGGCAACGGCAAGAACGCTACGTCAACGCGCCTGCATCGAAAACGCCACGCAAACTACGACATGAAAGCGCTTCTTGCGACCGGTCATGCATCATGTGTATTTCATGCTCACAGCATCGATTTGCCCTGGGCAAGAATCTTGTCGCACACCTGCTTCGTAATCTGCTGTTGCAAGCCGCCACCGCTCAGGTCTAGCTGCTTGCCATCACCGCTATTCAGGATGCCCTTTGAGCCGTCGGTGTAGCCGCTGTCAGACGAAGACGAACCGCCGGGCAACTTGCTCATCAGGGAGTCCTTGACCGACGACGCGCTGCCGCCCAGATAGTTGTTTTTGACACAAAATTCGAGAACTCCCGCTACGTTGCCGGTACTGCTGGATGTCAGCGATTGCAACGAGAGTCCGTTACTCAACCCGCTCAGGTTGCCAGGTCCACCGGTCGACCCGCTGCTGTTTCCAGCCTGATTGAGAAGACCGCTCAATTGCGCGTGGGCCGTGGAAATGGACAGCAAACCAGCGATCAGGAACCCCTTCACTACGGTGCGATGCCTCTGTCTGCTCATAACATCCTCTTTTTTGCGAAACTGAACCAGTTTTCAATATAGTGCCTTTCACGGACACCACGATTGCACGAAGCGAGCGGAGATAAAAAAACCCGCATGGCGCGGGTTTACTCGACAGCAGGGGTCAGTGGCAGTGCTTTTCCCAATGGTGATGGATCTTCACCTTGTGACACCGCGGGTGGTGGTGGTCATCTTGCGGACAGGCCGGCAAGGTTGCGCCAACTGTTACGACCGTAGCACGCAGCGCACGAACGGGCTTCTTCATATTAGCCTCCCTGATGCTCGACGAGCTCGACGACAAATCTCAATATTAATATTACACGGCGGTCCGCGCGCAATGATGAAAATTTGACGTCGCGCGGGAATTGGTGACCTTGCTGCCTGACCGCCGTGTTTCACGACCATACCCGCCACGAATGAATCTATCGACAACCGCGGGGTTGTATCTGGATCGTTGACGAAGCTTGATCACGGGTTCCTGTCTTGCCCGGACCCTTACGAATCAGGGCGTCCGAAAGAGTTACAATTGCCACTTCCGTGTACAAAACCAGTACAAAATCGTTGAGCCAACAACGCCACGATTCGTGCTGTTTGTCGCTTCCCCGAATTCACTTTCCGGCTGTCGCGCTCCGGCCATCGCCAGACACCGCGCAACCCGCTGCACAGCCGTAACAAACTGATTCAAAAGGTTTTCCATGAGCCTCAAATGCGGCATCGTTGGCCTGCCCAACGTCGGCAAGTCCACCCTGTTCAACGCGCTGACCAAGGCGGGCATCGCCGCCGAAAACTATCCGTTCTGCACGATCGAGCCGAACGTCGGCATCGTCGAAGTGCCCGACGCACGTCTCCAGGCGCTGGCTGACATCGTCAAGCCGGAGCGTATCCTGCCGGCGGTGGTGGAATTCGTCGACATCGCGGGTCTCGTCGCCGGTGCGAGCAAGGGCGAAGGGCTCGGCAACCAGTTCCTCGCGAACATCCGCGAGACCGATGCGATCACGCACGTCGTGCGCTGCTTCGAAGACGAGAACGTGATTCACGTCGCGGGCAAGGTCGATCCGCTGTCGGACATCGAAGTCATCAACACCGAACTCGCGCTCGCCGATCTCGCGACTGTCGAGAAATCGCTGACGCGTTATTCGAAGGCCGCGAAGTCCGGTAACGACAAGGAAGCGGCGAAACTCGCCGCGGTGCTCGAACGGGTCCGCGCGCAGCTCGATCAGGCGAAACCGGTGCGTGCGCTGGATCTGTCGGAAGAAGAAAACGCGCTGCTCAAGCCGTTCTGCCTGATCACCGCCAAACCGACGATGTACGTGGCGAACGTGAAAGACGACGGCTTCGCGAACAACCCGTACCTCGACGCGGTGAAGAAGTTCGCCGATGCCGAAGGTGCGCCGGTCGTCGCCGTGTGCGCGGCGATCGAAGCGGAAATCGCGGATCTCGACGACGAAGACAAAGGCGTGTTCCTCGCCGACATGGGCATGGAAGAGCCGGGCCTGAACCGCGTGATCCGCGCCGCCTTCAAGCTGCTCGGCTTGCAGACTTACTTCACGGCGGGCGTGAAGGAAGTCCGCGCATGGACGATCCATATCGGCGACACCGCGCCGCAGGCGGCCGGCGTGATCCACACCGATTTCGAGCGCGGCTTCATTCGTGCGCAGACCATCGGCTTCAACGACTTCGTGACCTGCAAGGGTGAACAGGGTGCGAAGGAAGCGGGCAAGATGCGCGCGGAAGGCAAGGAATACGTCGTGCACGACGGCGACGTCATGAACTTCCTGTTCAACGTCTGACGGCTGCGCGGCGAGTTCGCCGCATTCACTGCAAACCCCGCATGTCCCTGTGACAGCGGGGTTTTTTCATGCCGTAGCGAACGGGACATCGATACTCCTGACCGGTAACCGACAAGGTCATCGGCAAAATAAAACCCGGCAGCAGGCGGCCCAGACCACCGTGTTCACCCGCGTCAGAGCGTGGCTGATACAGTCCGCCCGAATGTCAAAATCCGTTGCGTCAGCAACGTCCTTTTCTGCCGGGGCGCTTCAGTTTCGCGGTTGCTGGTGTTAAATTCCCCGTTCCGGCGACCTTACGCGCTGAAGGAATACCACCGCGTGACTGTCATCGAACACAACTAGAATCGCGCAACCCCAATTTGCGCATGATCCGGTCAAGGAGACAATCGATGAGTTGCAAGCCCCTGTTCCGTTCACTTTCCGTTGCCGCGGTACTGGCGTTCGGCATCAGCACCACGGCCCATGCCGCGACCGAGATCCAGTTCTGGCACGCGATGGAAGCCGCGCTGGGCGAACGCCTGAACGACATTGCGAACGACTTCAACGCATCGCAGAGCGACTACAAGATCGTGCCGGTGTTCAAGGGCACCTACGACCAGACGCTTGCAGCGGGCATCGCGGCCTACCGCAGCGGCAACGCGCCCGCGATCCTGCAGGTCTACGAAGTGGGCACGGCCACCATGATGCAGGCAAAGAAAGCCGTGATCCCGGTCTCGGACGTGTTCAAACAGGCAGGCGTGCCGCTCGACGAAAAGGCATTCGTGCCCACCATCGCCAGCTACTACAGCGACTCGAAGACCGGCCAGCTCGTTTCGATGCCGTTCAACAGTTCGACGCCGGTGCTGTACTACAACAAGGACGCCTTCAAGAAAGCCGGCCTCGATCCGGACAAGCCGCCGAAGACCTGGGATGAACTGCGACAGGATGCGCAGAAGCTGAAGGCATCGGGCATGTCGTGCGGTTATTCGTCAGGCTGGCAGAGCTGGATCCAGCTCGAAAACTACAGTGCGTGGCATGGCGCACCGTTCGCATCGAAGAACAACGGCTTCGACGGCACCGATGCCCAGCTCGAATTCAACAAGCCGCTGCAGATCGCGCACATCCAGTTCCTGCAGAACATGGCGAAGGAAGGCACGTTCACCTATGTCGGCCGCAAGGACGAACCGGTGTCGAAGTTCTATAGCGGCGACTGCGGAATCATCACGAACTCGTCGGGGTCGCTTGCCACGATCAAGAAGTTCGCGAAGTTCAACTTCGGCACTGGCATGATGCCGTACGACGCGAGCGTGAAAGGCGCGCCGCAGAACGCGATCATCGGCGGCGCGAGCCTATGGGTGCTGGCGGGCAAGGATCCGGCCGTCTACAAGGGCGTGGCGAAATTCCTCGCCTATCTGACTTCGCCGCAGGTCGCGGCCAAATGGCATCAGGACACGGGTTACCTGCCGGTCACCACCGCGGCCTATCAGCTGACGCAGCAACAGGGCTTCTACGAGAAGAACCCGGGCAGCGATACCGCGATCAGGCAGATGCTCAACAAGCCGCCCCTGCCGTTCACCAAGGGGCTGCGTCTTGGCAACATGCCGCAGATCCGCACGGTCGTCGACGAGGAACTCGAGCAGGTCTGGACGCAGAAGAAGTCGCCGAAAGAGGCGCTCGACTCCGCCGTGTCGCGCGGCGACGAGCTGCTGCGCCGCTTCGAGAAGGCCGGCAGCTAGGCCGCCGGCCGGTTCCTGCGGGCGCTTGTTAAAAGACGAAGCGCCCGCGTGCATCACCTACGGGAAACATCGATGGAAAAGCGATCCCGCTTTGGTGCAGGCGTGTTGCCGTATCTGCTGGTTGCGCCGCAACTCGCCATCACGCTGCTGTTTTTTCTGTGGCCCGCCGGCGAGGCGTTGTGGCAGTCCACGCAAAGTCAGGACGCGTTCGGCACGTCGAGCGAGTTCGTCGGCCTCGCCAATTTCAAACAGCTGTTCGCCGATCCGCTCTATCTGTCGTCGGTCAATACGACGCTGATTTTCTGTTCGCTCGTCACGCTCGGCGGTCTCGCGATTTCGCTCGTGCTCGCTGCCTGCGCCGACCGCGTGACGCGCGGGGCAAAGACCTATCAGACGCTGCTGATCTGGCCGTACGCGGTTGCGCCCGCGCTCGCCGGCGTGCTGTGGTCGTTCCTCTTCAATCCGAGCATCGGGCTCGTGACCTACGCGCTCGCGAAGGGCGGCATCGTGTGGAATCACGCGCTCAACCCCGGGCAGGCGATGTTCCTCGTCGTGCTCGCTTCGGTCTGGAAGCAGGTCAGCTACAACTTCCTGTTCTTCTATGCCGGCCTGCAGGCGATTCCGCGTTCGCTGATCGAAGCGGCCGCGATCGACGGCGCGGGCCCCGTGCGCCGCTTCTTCGGCATCGCGCTGCCGCTGCTGTCGCCGGTGAGTTTCTTTCTGCTCGTCGTCAATATCGTCTACGCGTTCTTCGATACGTTGCCGGTGATCGACGCGGCCACCGGCGGCGGCCCCGCGCAATCGACCCGCACGCTGATCTACAAGATCTTCGCCGAAGGCTTTCAGGGCCTCGATATCGGCAGTTCCGGCGCGCAGTCGGTGGTGCTGATGGTGATCGTCGTCGCACTGACTGTCGTGCAGTTCCGTTTCATCGAGCGGAGGGTCCAGTACTCATGATCGAGAATCGACGCGGGTTCGACCTCTTTTGCCACGCGGTGCTGATCGTCGGCGTCGTGCTGGTCGTGTTTCCGGTGTACATCGCGTTCTGCGCCGCGACGATGAGCGAGCATGAAGTGTTCAGCGTGCCGCTTTCGCTCGTGCCCAGCACGCATCTGTTCGAGAACATCGCGAACGTCTGGACGCACGGCAGCGGCAACGCGGCGAGTCCGTTCGGACGGATGCTGATGAACAGCCTCGTGATGGCGCTCGTCATTTCGATCGGCAAGATCGCCGTATCGATGATCTCCGCGTATGCGATCGTGTTCTTCCGCTTCCCGCTCAGGAATGTCGCGTTCTGGCTGATCTTCATCACGTTGATGCTGCCGGTCGAAGTACGCATCTTTCCGACCGTGCAGGTGGTGTCGTCGATGCATCTGAGCAACACCTACGCCGGCTTGACGCTGCCGCTGATCGCCTCGGCCACCGCGACTTTCCTGTTCCGGCAGTTTTTCCTGACGCTGCCGGACGAACTGATGGAAGCGGCACGCATCGACGGCGCCGGGCCGCTGCGCTTTTTCTGGGACGTGGTGCTGCCGCTGTCGAAGACGAACATGGCCGCGCTGTTCGTGATCACGTTCATCTACGGCTGGAACCAGTATCTGTGGCCGATCCTGATCACGAGCCAGCAATCGCTGACCACGGCGGTGGTCGGCATCAAGAGCATGATCGCGTCCGGCGATACGGCGACCGAGTGGCATCTGGTGATGACCGCGACGCTGCTCGCGATGCTGCCGCCGCTCGCCGTCGTGCTGACGATGCAGCGCTGGTTCGTGCGCGGCCTCGTGGATGCCGAAAAATAAACCGGTCGGGACAGGTTTCGGATCGAACACCACATAACGCAATTTAACGCGACGGCGCGTGACGTAATGCCCGCGAATGCACGGAAAGGCAAAAACGAATGGCTGCACTGACCCTGAAGGGCGTGAAAAAGACGTACGACGGCAAACAGTTCGTGCTGCATGGCATCGACGTCGATGTCGCCGATGGCGAGTTCGTCGTGATGGTCGGACCGTCCGGCTGCGGCAAGTCGACCTTGCTGCGCATGGTGGCCGGGCTCGAAGGCATTTCCGAAGGCTCGATCTCGATCGCGGACAAGGTCGTCAACACGCTGGAACCGAAGGACCGCAACATCGCGATGGTGTTCCAGAACTACGCGCTCTATCCGCATATGAGCGTCGCGCAGAACATGGGCTACGCGCTGAAGATCGCCGGCGAGGATCGCGCGACGATCGACCGGCGCGTCGATGCCGCCGCGAAGATTCTCGAGCTCGAATCGTTGCTCGCCCGCAAGCCGCGTGAACTGTCCGGCGGGCAGCGACAGCGCGTCGCGATGGGCCGCGCGATCGTGCGCGAGCCCGCCGTGTTCCTGTTCGACGAACCGCTGTCGAATCTCGATGCCCGGCTGCGTGTGCAGATGCGTCTGGAAATCCAGCGCCTGCATGCGCGTCTCGCAACCACGAGCCTGTACGTCACGCACGACCAGATCGAAGCGATGACGCTCGCGCAGCGGGTGATCGTGATGAACCAGGGCCACGCGGAGCAGATCGGCGCGCCAACCGAAGTCTACGAGCGGCCCGCGACGGCGTTCGTCGCGAGTTTCATCGGCTCGCCGGGGATGAATCTGCTGGAAGGCCGCGTGTCCGGTGATGGCGCGTTCTTCGAAGTCGCGGGCAACGGGCCGAGGCTCCCGCTCGCGGGCGTGCCGTGTATCGGCCGCGAGGTGGCGGCCGGACGCGAGTGGACGCTGGGCATCCGGCCTGAGCACATGACGCCGGGGCTGGCGGACGCCGTACCCGCGACGCTCACCGTCGATTCCTGCGAGTTGCTGGGCGCCGACAATCTTGCGCACGGCCGATGGGGCAGCCACGACGTCGCGGCAAGACTGCCGCATGCGCATCGCCCGGCGCGCGGCGAAGCGCTGCAGGTGGTGTTGCCCGCCCCGCATCTGCATTTCTTCGATCCGTCGACGGGCAGGCGCGCTAACTGACGGCACTGGTTCATAACGGTGCTGTGTTGTGTAGCGGCGCGATGCATCGAAAAAATAACAAACGGTTCTGACCATGACCCTCGGCATCGCTCTGCCCCGCCCGCGGCGTAAAACAGCATTCATCGCCGCCCTCGCCGCGAGCCTGCTGCTCGCGCTCACGCCCGCATGGGCTTACGTGGCGCCCGCCTCCACGCCTGACGAGGCCGGTCTCAGCAACCACAATACGTACCGGAACCGCGACGGCGAGACTGTCCACGCGCCGGCCCGCTCGCTGTCGGGCAAGATTCCCGAAGGCGCCACCGCGCGCTGCCGCGACGGCTCCTGGAGCTTCAGCCGCCATCACAGCGGAACGTGTTCGCGTCATGGCGGCGTCGCTGAGTGGCTATAGTCCGTCAGCAAGAACATCGCGTCACCCTGGCCAGACGGCATAACCACTGCGGGCAACGGTACTTTCGCCCTGGACGGCGAAGTACAATGCCAGTTCTCCCTGTGCGCCGGTTGCCGGCGCCGTCCGGGAAATGCATACCCATTCACCCACGCCCGGCCGCCCTTTTCAGTGCGGCCTGCGGCGTCAACGCCTGATTTCAAGCAAATGGCCCAATACGTCTTCACCATGAACCGGGTCGGCAAGATCGTGCCGCCCAAGCGTCAAATCCTGAAAGACATCTCGCTGTCGTTCTTCCCCGGCGCGAAAATTGGTCTGCTCGGCCTGAACGGCTCGGGCAAATCGACGTTGATCCGCATCATGGCGGGCGTCGACAAGGACATCGAGGGCGAAGCCACGCCGATGCCGAATCTGAACATCGGCTATCTGCCGCAGGAGCCGCAACTCGACCCGCTGAAAACCGTGCGCGAAGCGGTCGAGGAAGGCCTCGGCGATGTCTTCAGTGCACAGAAGAAGCTCGACGAAATCTACGCCGCGTACGCCGAGCCGGACGCCGATTTCGACGCGCTCGCCGCCGAACAGGCGAAGTACGAAGCCATTCTCGCCACCGCCGACGGCGGCAGCCCCGAGCAGCAGATCGAGATCGCCGCCGACGCGCTGCGCCTGCCGGCGTGGGACGCGAAGATCGAAAATCTGTCGGGCGGCGAAAAGCGCCGCGTCGCGCTGTGCAAGCTGCTGCTCGAAAAGCCCGACATGCTGCTGCTCGACGAACCGACCAACCACCTGGACGCAGAATCGGTCGACTGGCTCGAACAGTTCCTCACGCGCTTCCCGGGCACAGTGGTTGCTGTAACCCACGACAGATACTTCCTGGATAACGCCGCCGAGTGGATTCTCGAACTCGACCGCGGTCATGGCATTCCGTGGAAGGGCAACTACAGCAGCTGGCTCGACCAGAAGGAAGAGCGGCTGAAGCAGGAAGAAGCAACGGAATCGGCACGCCAGAAAGCGATCAAGAAGGAACTGGAGTGGGTGCGCCAGAACCCGAAGGGACGCCAGGCGAAATCGAAGGCACGTATTGCGCGATTCGAGGAACTGAGCAGCCAGGATTACCAGAAGCGCAACGAAACATCGGAAATTTTCATCCCCGTTGGCGACCGTCTCGGCAACGAGGTGATCGAGTTCAGGAACGTGTCGAAGGCATATGGCGACCGTCTGCTGATCGACGACCTGAGCTTCAAGATTCCGGCGGGCGCGATCGTCGGCATCATCGGGCCGAACGGCGCCGGCAAGTCGACGCTGTTCCGCATGCTGACCGGCAAGGAGCAGCCGGATTCGGGCGAGATCGTGCAGGGCCCGACCGTGAAGCTCGCGTATGTGGATCAGAGCCGCGATGCGCTGGATGGCTCGAAGACCGTCTTCGAAGAGATTTCGGGCGGTGCGGATGTGCTGACCGTCGGCAAGTATGAAACGCCGTCGCGGGCGTACATCGGCCGTTTCAACTTCAAGGGCGGCGATCAGCAAAAGAACGTCGGCAATCTGTCGGGCGGCGAACGCGGCCGGCTGCATCTGGCGAAAACGCTGATCGCGGGCGGCAATGTGCTGCTGCTCGACGAACCGTCGAACGACCTCGACGTCGAAACACTGCGCGCGCTCGAAGACGCGTTGCTGGAGTTCGCGGGCTCGGTGGTGGTGATCTCGCACGATCGCTGGTTCCTCGACCGTATCGCGACGCACATTCTGGCGTTCGAAGGAGACTCGCAGGTGACGTTCTTCAACGGCAACTATCAGGAATACGAGGCAGACAAGCGTAACCGTCTCGGCGAGGAAGCAGCACGGCCGAAGCGCCTGCGCTACAAGCCGATCACGCGCTAGGTCTCGCGCCTTCGGCGCAGCGGGTCGGCCTCTGTCGAGGCTGATCCGCGCGCCCGGTGGGACGGGTTGATGCAGGTGTTGGCGGGGCAGGGTCTGCACGGTTGACCTCACCCGCCGACTGGCCATCGATCTGCACGATAAAGCTAACGGTCTGGGGTCTGGCCGCACGCAATGCGCGGCAACGAGGAGGCAGGCATGCCGATGTCGAAAGGCAGTCGCGTGGCCGTCGCACTGACAGGCGTGGCGGCGATACTGGTGGTCATCGTGGTGGCCGGCCTTCTGTTCATCCAGCACGAGGTGAAAGAGCGCATTGCCGCCGCCCTCGGCCCACGCGGCAGCGCCGACACAATCGACGTCGGCTTCAAAACCATCCGCCTCACCAACGTCCGCCTGCGCGCGCCCGACGGCTGGCCCGCCGCCGATCCGTTTCGCGCCGACACCGTCGTCCTCGAACCCGACCTTCGCGACCTGATCCAGCGGCGTATCCACATGCGCAATGTCGTGGTCAGTGGATTCAACATGACGGTGCTGCGCACGAAGGATGGCGGCGTCCAGTTGCTGCCGAATCTGCGGCAGACGTTGAACAGCCCCGCGAATACCGGCGCGAGCGACGCCAGCGCCAGCGAAGCATCATCGCTGCCATTGGAAAAGATCGTCGACCACATCGAATTCCAGCACGGCACGTTTGTGTTTTACGACCTGACGGTGAGCAATCCCGCGTACCGGATCTCCATCACCGATGCGAGCGCGACGATCGATCACATCCATGTGCCCGATCTGGACGAACCCACGACGCTCGCCATCAATGGCTCGATCAAGGGGCCGTCGCATACCGGCACCGTTTCATTTGGTGGCTGGATAAAAATCGCCAGCAAGGATTCGCAGACCACCACCACGCTGCGCGGCGTCGATATCAGGACGCTCGATCCGTACCTGCTCAGGAAAGCCGGCGCGAGAGCGCAGGTGACGGACGGCACGCTCGACATGAAAGTGGACTCGACCGTGCACAACTACCAGCTTCACGCGCCGGGTGTGATAACGGTGCACCATCTGCAGCTCGCCGACAGCGGCAGCCCCGTCGACACGTTCCTTTCAATCCCGACCAAAGCGGCCGTCGCCGCACTCAAGAAGCATGGCGACGACATCACGTTGCATTTCGTGCTCGAAGGCAATCTGCGAGACCCGAAGTTCTCGCTGAACGAAAGCCTGCTGACGAAAATGAGCAACGGCTTCGCGGAGGCGCTCGGCGTGAGTGTCGCGGGCGTCGCGAAGGGTGCCGGCGAAACGGTCAAGGGACTGGGGAACGCGTTGCTGAACCTGATCGGCAAGGAACCCGCGGACACGTCGCATCCGCCTCGCTCATCGCCGTAGCTGTCTGGCGCATGACGCGCGCGGCACGCCGCGGGCGTCATGATGCGATCAGACCGGCAAGCCCAGTTCGCGCAATTTCGCTTCGGTCCGGGCAGCGTCGGTGTGATGGACGCCGTGCCAGCCAAGCGCGGTCGCGGCTTCGGCGTTTTTCAGGTTGTCGTCGATAAAGACGAGTTCCGCCGGCTGGACGCCCGGCAGATGTGACTCGATGCGCTTCGCCATCTCCGAGAAAATCGCCGGATCGGGCTTCACGAGTTTCACGCGCCCCGAAACGACGATGTCCCTGAAGCGCCGCAATACCGGGAAGTTGTCCCACGCGTAAGGAAACGTCTCGGCCGACCAGTTCGTCAGCCCGAAGAGCGGCACGCTGGCCGCGTCGAGTTTTTCGAGCGTGGCGATGCCGTCTTCGAGCACACCGCGGATCATCTCGTGCCAGCGCTCGTAGAACGCGCGGATCAGCGCTTCGTGTTCGGGAAATTTCGCGATCAGCTCGTTTGTGCCCGCTTCGATCGTCTGCCCGCCGTCCTGCTGGATGACCCAGTCCATCGCGCAAACGTGCGTGAGAAACCAGTGGCGCTCCGCTTCATCCGGAATCAGCGTGCGGTAGACGTACTGCGGGCTCCAGTCGATCAGCACGCCACCGAAATCGAAAACGACTGCCTTGATCGCCATGCACACTCCATCGCCAGTTGTACGGGGAAGTCTGTCGGAAAGCGGGCGCACTGCGACGCAGTCGCCCGGCTCCAGTTATGACACGCGTGCCTGCGCCGCTCGTATGCCGCGCGTCAGATCGCCTGCGTGCGTGTTTCCAGCCACGCCTTCGCAGCGCCCGTCACATGCGGCGAAACGCGGGCGCGCACCGTCTCGTGATACGCGTTGAGCCACGCGCGTTCGTCGTCGCGCAGCAGCGCGAGATCGACGCAGCGGGTATCGATCGGGCACAGCGTCAGCGTTTCGAACTTCAGGAAGTCGCCAAACGCGGTCTTTTCCGCCTCGCGGTTCAGCACGAGGTTTTCGATCCGGATGCCCCACTTGCCCGGCCGGTAAATGCCCGGCTCGATCGACGTGATCATGCCCTCTTCCATCGCCGTCCACGCTTCGGCCGGCGCGTAGTGCGAGATTACCTGCGGGCCTTCGTGCACGTTCAGGAAGTAACCCACGCCGTGACCCGTGCCGTGGCCGTAGTCCGCGCCCGCTTCCCAGATCGGCGCGCGAGCGATCGAATCGAGCATCGGCGAGCGGATGCCGCGCGGAAACTGTGCGCGCGAGAGTGCCATCGTGCCCTTCAGCACGATCGTGAAGTCGCGGCGATGCCCGGCGTTGATCGTGCCGATCGGCACGACGCGCGTGATGTCCGTCGTGCCGCTCAGGTACTGGCCGCCCGAATCGATCAGCAGGAGACCATCGCCCTCGATCGTGGCGTGCGAAGCCTGCGTCGCGCGGTAATGTGGCATCGCGCCGTTCGCGTTGAAGCCGGCGATCGTGCCGAAGCTCAGCGTGACAAAGCCCGGACGACGCGCGCGCGCCGCCGTCAGACGTTCGTCGATGGTGAGTTCGGTGATCGTTTCACGGCCGAGCGCGCCCTCGAACCACGCGAAGAATTCGGCGAGCGCCGCGCCGTCCTGCTCCATCGTCGCGCGAACGTGTTCCGCTTCGGCCGGTGTCTTGCGCGACTTCAGGAACGTCGAGGGATTCACCGCTTCGACGATTTTCACGTTCGACGGCACGACCTGCAACAGACCAAAAGTAATACGCCGCGGATCGATCAGCAGCGTCGAGCCCGACGGCAGCGCGGCGAGCGCATCGGCCGCCTCCACGTATGGTTTCACCTGGATGCCGTCGCGCCCTAGCGCATCGGCGAGTGCCTGCGGCACCTTGCCACCGGCGACGAAGAGCGACGCGCTGTCGAGCCCGATCAGCGCATGCGCGACGAACACGGGGTTGTAGCTGACGTCCGCGCCGCGCAGGTTCAACAGCCACGCGAGGTCGTCGAGCGTCGAGATGAAATGCCACTGCGCGCCCTTTTGCTGCATCTCGCGGCGAATCTGGTCGAGCTTGTCGGCGCGCGCGACGCTCGCGTGCGGCGCGGCGTGTTCGTAGACGGCTTCGACCGGCAGCGTCGGGCGCTGCGGCCAGATCGTGTCGAGCAGATCGATGTCGGTACGCAACGCGACGCCGCGCGCCGTGAGCGCATCGCTCAACGCACGCGCCACCGCCACGCCGAGCACCGCGCCGTCGACGCCGACCGCCGCACCGCTTGCGACGTTCTGCGCCAGCCAGTCGATGTGCGGCGCGCTCTGCTGGCCGCCCATCATCTTCATCAACTGCACGCCGGTGCCGGCGAGTTGCGCTTCGGCCTGCACCCAGTAGCGGCTGTCGACCCAGAGGCCGGCAAAATCATCGGTGACGACCAGCGTGCCCACCGAGCCGGTGAAACCGGAGAGCCACTCGCGCCCCTGCCAGCGTCCCGGCAGATATTCGGAGAGGTGAGGATCGGCGGACGGCACGAGATAAGCGGCGAGGTTTTCGCGCTTCATGGCGCCGCGCAGCACCGCGATGCGTTCGGGAATGGAAGAGGTTTCGGGGAGTCGGGCGTTCATTGTTTCACCTGCGGGGAATTCATCTTATCGACGGGATAAAAGGCCGACCGTCACGGCGACGGCAATCAGGGCGACGGAGGTACAGGCCAGCCATTCGAGCGTATCACCATCATGGAAGATACCAGCGACGTTCCCGGCCATCGCGGCGACGACCGCCCCGGCGACGCCTGCAACCATCGCCACCGGGATGCGCGCACGGCCCGCGCGCCGCAACGGATGCAGCCATCCGCCGACCAGCCCCACCACCGCGCCGAGTATCACGATTCCTGCCCAACCCATCAGCGACAGGCCTCGAATGATTTAAGACCGCTCTTATAGGGTCGAAGCGTTTGCACAGCTAGCATTTTTGTCTCGTTAACTAACAGATCAGCACGGCGCCTTGCGTGTAGCGGTTGAGTTTAGGGGCCGGGGTAGCGCAAGGCAAGCCGCAGGTCTTGCCCAGGCGGATATCCGGTCCGATGTCCGGGCGATTTCCCGCCGGATTTCCACCCCGGTACCCGGCCACGCACCCGACCTCCGAACGTCCACTCGCTGGGCGTGCGGAACGCGCCGAATGTGCTGAACGTGCTTCCCCCATGCGAATTGCGCTCGTCGAGCCCGACCGCCGCCAGGCCGATCTGATTGGCCGTCTGCTGCTTGCCGGCGGCCATGCCTGCGAGCACTTCCAGGCCAGCACCCCGTTTCTGGAGAGCGCCGCCAGCCAGACTTTCGACCTGCTTCTGGCGGATGTCTGGTCCGGCGACCTCGCCGCCGGGGACGTCATTCCGCTCGCCCGCGAGGTGCTGCCCGGCCTGCCCGTCATGGTGCTGATCACGGCGCCGCGCGAAAGCGAAATCGTCTCGATCCTGCACGCCGGTGCCGACGACTGTCTGACCAAGCCCGTACGCGGCCCCGAAATGCTGGCGCGCGTCGACGCGCTGCTCCGGCGGGCCGGCGTGCGCCGGCCGCGCAGCCGGCTGCGCAACGTCTTCGGCGAATACGTTTTCGAGACGATGCACGACGTCGTCACGTTCCGCGGCCAGCGCGTCGAGCTGACGCCAAAGGAGTTCCGCTTCGCCCTGCTGCTCTTCACCAACCTGTCGCGGCCGGTTTCGCGCGCGCACATCCTCGAAACGGTCTGGACGCGCGGCCGCGACGTAAGGTCGCGCACCCTCGACACGCATGCGTCGCGGTTGCGCTCGAAACTTCAGCTGCGCCCGGAACTCGGCTATGCGCTCACGCCGCTCTACGGCTACGGATACCAGCTCGACAGGATCGCGGTCTGACCCTGCGGCAGAACTTCATCCCGGTATCAGGCGCGCTCAATGAAAGATCCCTGGAAACGCTATAATATTGCGCTACACCATAGCGCCGCCCACAATCGCGCCCCATGCAGCTTCTAACGATCGGAATCAACCACCACACCGCGCCTGTCGCCTTGCGCGAACGCGTGGCGTTTCCGCTCGACCAGATCAAGCCGGCGCTCGCGACGTTCAAGGACATCTGGCTCGGCCCGGCCTCCCGTTCGGCACCCGAAGCCGCCATTCTGTCCACCTGCAACCGCACCGAGCTCTACTGCGCCACCGACGATCAGGCGGCGCGCGAAGCCGCCATCCAGTGGCTGTCCCGCTATCACAATCTCCCGGTTGGCGAGCTGGCGCCGCATGTGTACGCGCTGCCGCAGTCCGAGGCCGTGCGCCACGCGTTTCGCGTTGCATCGGGACTCGATTCGATGGTGCTCGGCGAAACGCAGATCGTCGGCCAGATGAAGGACGCGGTGCGCACCGCGTCGGAAGCCGGTGCGCTCGGCACGTACCTGAACCAGCTTTTCCAGCGCACGTTCGCCGTCGCGAAGGAAGTGCGCAGCACGACGGAAATCGGCGCGCAGTCCGTTTCGATGGCCGCGGCAGCCGTACGGCTCGCGCAGCGCATCTTCGACAAAATCTCGAACCAGCGCGTGCTGTTCATCGGCGCGGGTGAAATGATCGAACTGTGCGCGACGCACTTTGCCGCGCAGCAGCCGCGCGAGCTCGTAGTCGCCAACCGCACCGCCGAGCGTGGCGCGCGGCTTGCCGAACGCTTCAACGGCCGCGCGATTCCGCTGGCCGACCTGCCCGCGCGCATGCACGAGTTCGACATCATCGTGTCATGCACGGCGTCGACGCTGCCGATCATTGGCCTCGGCGCGATGGAGCGCGCGGTGAAGGCGCGCCGTCACCGGCCCATTTTCATGGTCGATCTGGCCGTGCCGCGCGACATCGAACCCGAAGTCGGCAAGCTCGAAGACGTGTTTCTCTACACCGTCGACGACCTCGGCGCGATCGTCCGCGAAGGCAACGCATCGCGTCAGGCAGCCGTCGCGCAGGCCGAAGCGATCATCGAAACGCGCGTGCAGAACTTCATGCAGTGGCTCGACGCGCGCAGCATCGTGCCGGTCATCCGTCACATGCACACGCAGGCGGACTCGCTGCGCCGCGCCGAACTCGAACGCGCGCACAGAATGCTCGCGCGCGGCGACGATCCGGCCGTCGTGCTCGAAGCGCTCTCGCAGGCGCTGACGAACAAGTTGATCCACGGTCCGACGCACGCACTCAACCGCGCCAGCAGCGAAAATCGCGACAAGCTCATCGAACTGATGAGCGGCTTCTATCATCACGGCGGCGCCCCCGGCCCGTCGGACCCGTCAGACCCGTCCGGTTCATCGGACCGTTAGCGACGCTGTCGCTCTCGCCGCGGTATTGCCGGCAGCACACCCGCCGCGTGTCGGCCACGTTTCACGCCCGGCATCCGCGAATTTCCCGAATTTCCCATTAGCAGTCGTCCTTTCCGGAGCCCGCTCCGATCCGTCCGATGAAAACGAGCATGCAAAGCAAGCTCGACCAGCTCACCACCCGGCTGGCCGAACTGAATGACCTGTTGAGCCGCGAGGACATCACCGCGAATCTCGACCAGTACCGCAAGCTGACGCGCGAACACGCGGAGCTCGGGCCGGTTGTCGAGCACTATGCGCTGTGGCGCCAGGCGCTCACCGACGAAGCCACCGCGCAGGAACTGCTGTCCGACGCATCGATGCGCGACTTCGCCGAAGAAGAAATCCGCGCCGCGCGCGAGCAGAAAGCGAAGCTCGAAGGCGAACTGCAGACCATGCTGCTGCCGAAGGATCCGAACGACAGCCGCAACATCTTCGTCGAAATCCGTGCGGGCACGGGCGGCGACGAATCAGCGCTGTTCGCGGGCGATCTGCTGCGCATGTATCTGCGCTACGCGGAACGCAACAAGTGGCAGGTCGAGATGATGTCGGCGAGCGAGTCGGATCTCGGCGGCTACAAGGAAGTGATCATGCGGATCGCCGGTGAAGCGGTGTATTCGAAGCTGAAGTTCGAGTCCGGCGGCCATCGCGTGCAGCGCGTGCCCGCCACCGAAACGCAGGGCCGCATCCACACGTCGGCGTGCACGGTCGCGGTCATGCCGGAAGCCGACGAAATCGCCGAAGTCCAGATCAATCCGGCCGATCTGCGCATCGACACGTTCCGCGCGTCCGGCGCGGGCGGCCAGCATATCAACAAGACCGATTCGGCTGTGCGGGTAACTCACTTGCCGACGGGAATCGTCGTCGAATGTCAGGATGACCGCTCGCAGCACAAGAACAAGGATCGCGCGCTCAAGGTGCTCGCCGCGCGCATCATGGACAGGCAGTCGCAGGAACGGCACGCGAAGGAAGCCGCCACGCGCAAGAGCCTGATCGGCTCGGGCGACCGCTCGGAGCGCATCCGCACATACAACTTTCCGCAAGGGCGTCTCACCGATCACCGGATCAACCTGACGCTCTACCGCCTCGACGCGATCATGGACGGCGATCTCAGCGAACTCATCGCGGCGCTGGTGAGTGAGCACCAGGCTGAACTGCTCGCCTCGCTCGGCGACGCCGACTGACACACGCACCCCAGCCATGCACAACGCCGACCTTGCCGACACCGCCGCTGCCCTGTTGCGCGCCGCCGCACTCCCGGCGCTCGAAGCGCGCATCCTGCTCGGGCACGTGCTGGGATGGCGGCGGACAGAGCTGATCACCCGTAGCGACGAGCCGTTAGACGCGGCGCTAATCGCGCGGTATCGGGCGCTGGAAGCGCGGCGCCTCGCGGGCGAACCGGTTGCGCAACTCGTCGGCGCGCGTGAATTTTTCGGGCTTGAGTTCGATGTCACGCCGCATGTACTGATTCCGCGACCCGAAACCGAATTGCTGGTTGAAACCGCGCTCGAAGCACTGGAAGGCCTGAAGCAACCTCGCGTGCTCGATCTCGGCACAGGCACGGGTGCGATTGCCGTCGCGATTGCGTCGGCGCGGCCCGATGCGCAGGTCTGGGCGGTCGACCGTTCGCCCGAGGCGCTCGCTGTCGCAACCAGAAACGCCGGCAAGCTGCTCGACGCCGCGCGGCCTGGCGGCGCGCCCGCGTTTTTCGAAGGCAACTGGTACGACGCACTGGACGCCGGCCCGGCACTTCGCTTCGACGTCATCGTCAGTAACCCGCCTTATATCGCGAGCGGCGATCCGCATCTGTCGCAGGGCGATCTGCGCTTCGAGCCACGCGGCGCGCTCACCGACGAAGCCGACGGCCTCTCGGCGATCCGCGCGATCGTGTCCGGCGCACCCGCGTGGCTCGCGCCCGGCGGCGTGCTGTGGATGGAGCACGGCTACGATCAGGCGCAGGCCGTGCGCGCGCTGCTCGAAGCCGGCGGCTTCGACGAAGTCCGTTCGGCGTGCGATCTCGCGGGCATCGAACGCATCAGCGGCGGCCGGCGCGCGGCGACCTGAACCCGTATTGCGGGCGCACGAACCGCACGCCTGCCCAGCAGGGCAACGCCCAGCCTGCGCAATCGAATTCCGCTATCATCTGGGTCTATCCCGCAATTTCCGAAAACCGCAAGGTCAGTCATGGATACGCAACAACGCATCAAGCAAATCGTCGACGAAAACAACGTCGTGCTCTTCATGAAGGGCAACGCGCAATTCCCGATGTGCGGCTTTTCGGGCCGCGCCATCCAGATCCTGAAAGCGTGCAATGTCGGCGAATTCAAGACGGTCAACGTCCTCGACGACGAAGGCATCCGTCAGGGCATCAAGGAATTCTCGAACTGGCCGACCATTCCGCAGCTTTACGTGAACGGTGAGTTTGTCGGCGGCTCGGACATCATGATGGAGATGTACCAGTCCGGCGAACTGCAGCAACTGTTCGCGGCTGCGTAATCCCGCTCGCGTGGCGCACGCCATGGAAACTGAGGCTGCGCCCGCGCCGGCCAGGCGCCGGCTGATCGTCGCCATCACCGGCGCGACCGGTGCCGTCTACGGCATCCGGCTGCTCGAGACGCTGCGCCGGCTGGGCGGCGTCGAGAGCCATCTGCTGATTTCCAGCGCCGGCTGGCTCAACGTCCAGCACGAACTCCAGCTCGGCAAGGACGACGTACATCCGCTCGCGGACGTCGTCCATTCGGTGCGCGACGTCGGCGCGAGCATCGCGTCGGGTTCGTTCGCCACCGACGGCATGATCATCGCGCCCTGCTCGATGAAAACGCTCGCGAGCGTCGCACACGGCTTCGCCGATAACCTGATCACCCGCGCCGCCGATGTCACGCTCAAGGAGCGCCGCCGGCTCGTGCTGCTGGTGCGTGAAACGCCGTTCAACCTTGCGCATCTGCGCAACATGACGGCCGTGACCGAAATGGGCGGCGTGATTTTTCCGCCGCTACCGGCGTTTTACAACCAGCCGGCATCGATCGACGAAATGATCGACCACACCGTCGCGCGTGTGCTCGATCTGTTCGCGCTCGGTCCAGCGCTCGCGCCCGCGTGGCCGGGCCTGCGCGGAACGCACGACTGAATCTGCCGTCAGCGCGATTTGCCCCACCGGTGCGAAATCGCCGCGCGAATCGAGACCACGTGATCATCAACGCGTTTAATCTCGCGATTACCTACATTCGCGAGACAATCAAATCCGTTTTGTGCCGTTTATCAAACGGCAGTGCACCTCTATAGTGGTAGTAACGAAACTTTCTGGCCGCTGACCACGCGGCTTCGCTGCCATGATCCGCTTACCCACGCTGTACCTGTCGCACGGCGCGCCTACGCTGCCGATCGATCCGGCGCTTCCGTCCGCCGAATTCGCGACGCTTTCGGCTCAATTGCCGCGTCCCCGGGCCGTCCTGATGCTGTCGGCTCACTGGGGCACGGCGCAGCCGGTTGCGAGCACATCGGACGCGCCCGAAACCATCCACGACTTTTACGGCTTCCCGCGGCAGTTGTATGAGATTCAGTACCCGGCGCCCGGCGCACCGGATGTCGCCCGTCAGGCGGCAGCCCTGCTCGGCGAACACGGCATCGCAACGACGACGCAGCCGCACGGGCTCGATCACGGCGCCTGGGTGCCGATGCTGCTGCTCTTTCCGCAAGCCGACGTGCCCGTCGCGCAGTTATCGATCCAGCCGCGCATGGACCCGGCGCACCACTTCCGGGTCGGTCGCGCGCTGCGGGCGCTCAAGGATGAAGGCGTGATGGTGATCGGCTCCGGCCAGATCACGCACAATCTGCGCACCGCCGATTTCTCGGCGCGCCCGGAAGATGCCGATCCGCGCGTGGCCGGGTTCACCGACTGGTTCGAATCGAAACTCGCTGCGCGCGACATCGATGCGTTGCTCGACTATCGCGCGCAGGCGCCGCATGCCGTGCTGATGCATCCGACCGACGAGCACCTGCTGCCCGTCTTCTCGGCGCTCGGTGCCGCCGACGACGACTTCACGCTGTCGATCCAGTCGCTCGGTACGTATCAGCGCTCGCTCGCGATGACGAACTACGTGTTCGGTAACGTCTGATCCGACGCCGTTTCGCCGGCGGGAAAAGAAAAGCCCACTGTCGTCTGAAGCAGACTCAGTGGGCTTTTTTGCGTCGCGGTCCGGCACATCGCGCGCCGGACCTCGGGACCCCGGGACCTGAAGAAACCGCGTTACGCGCCGATGCCTTCCAGAATCTCGTCGTGCGATTCGCGCTCGTCGAGGTATCCGGTGCGGTAGCCAGTGTGCACGCCCCAGTAATAGAACACGAGCGCGAACGCGATCACTACCACCATATCCCAGCCGTACGGCAGGATGCCGCGACCGCCAAACTGTTTGCTACCGATCAGCGAAAGCAGCGCCATGACAGGCAGATAGGCGACCAGCCACCATGCGGCTTTCAGGTCACGTCCCCAACCGCCGAAACCCGACTTCGCCTGGAAGTAGAAATAGACCGGTAGCGCGACGATCATCAGCAGAATGATTTCGCCCGTCAGTGGCCACTTCGCCCAGTACAGGACCAGCGATGCGCACACGAACGCAAACGGCGCGATTGCCCGCATCCCCGGAATATGCAGCGGACGCTCGAGGTCCGTCGCCGAGCGGCGCAGCGACATCAGGCTGATCGGGCCCGTCAGATACGAAATCACCGTGGCGACCGAGATCACCGCGGCGAGCGAACTCCAGCCGCGAAAGAAGAACAGGAAGATGAACGAAACCAGCAGGTTGAACCACATCGCCTGACGCGGCACGCCGTAGAACGGATGCACGTTGCCGAACATCTTCGGCATCGTGTTGTTGCGCTCCATCGCGTAGATCATGCGCGTCGTCGTGGCCATATAGGTGGTGCCGGTGCCGCTCGGGCTCACGAACGCGTCGACGTACAGCAGGAACGCGAGCCAGTTCAGGTTCAGCGCGAGCGCCAGCTCAGCGAACGGCGACGCAAAATTGAAGTGGCTCCAGCCCTTCATCACGTCGGACGGATTCACCGCGCCGATGTACGCGACCTGCAGCAGCACGTAGATCACGAGCGCGAGCAGGATCGAGCCGATCACCGCGAACGGCACGCTCTTCGACGGGTTGCGCGCTTCGCCGGCAAGGTTGATCGGGCTCTGAAAGCCGTTGAACGCGAACACGATGCCGCTGGTCGCGACCGCGGTCAGGACCGACGACCAGCCGTACGGCGCGAACGAACCGGCGTCGCCGAAGTTTTCCTTGTGGAAGCCGGTCAGCATCAAGCCGAGGATCGTCGCGCCAGGAATGATGAACTTGAAGACGGTGATCGCCGAATTCGCCTGCGCGAAAAGCTTCACGCCCCAGTAGTTCAGCAGGAAATACACGATCACCAGCGCCGCCGACAGCAATAAACCTGGTGTCGTCAGAGAGCCGTTCACGAACAGCGCGTGCGCCCAGTCGTATGGCCAGGTGCTCATGTACTGGATCGATGCTTCGGCTTCGATCGGAATCACCGAGACGATCGCGATCCAGTTTGCCCACGCGCTGATAAAGCCGACCAGCGCGCCGTGCGAATAACGCGCGTAACGCACCATCCCGCCCGATTCGGGGAACATCGCACCCAGCTCCGCATAGGTGAGCGCGATGGCCAGAATTACGACGGCGCCAATTACCCATGCACATATTGCCGCCGGGCCTGCAATTTTTGCCGCCTTCCACGCGCCGAACAACCAGCCCGATCCAATGATGGATCCGAGGCCGGTCAGCAGCAGCGCGACTGGCCCGATGTTCCTCTGAATAGAACTTTTCACGTCTTCTCCTATATCGAAAGCGTGTGAAGCGCTGTGCAGGTAGCCTGACAGCTGAACATATACGCTTCATCACGCGCGCAGCCCGGTTGGTCGACAGAAAGTGCAACCTCTACGCGGGCGCGTAGTTTACCGGTTGCACCCGGTCAGCGCAGTGTCAAATGTTCTGGCCCCGGCAAACGCCAATGCAAGCAGGATTATCTGGACAGCAACAAGCAGACCATTCCGAAAAAACCTGTAAAGAATAGGGGAATTGGGTTGACCTTCGTAAGAAATCGCCGTATAACGTTCGGGCAGGATTTCAAGCGGCGAGTGAAGGTCTTTCGTAGTTCGCCCATCAACGGTACTCCGGTTGGTCCCATTGCCCCTTCCTTGATTTTCATGCACACCCGGGCTTCGGCCTTATTCACCATCTTTAGGAACAAGTAATATGGAAACCGGTACCGTCAAGTGGTTCAATGACGCAAAGGGCTTTGGCTTCATCACGCCGGACGGCGGCGGCGAAGATCTGTTCGCGCATTTCTCGGAAATCCGTGCAGAAGGCTTCAAGTCGCTGCAAGAAAACCAAAAGGTCACGTTTGAAGTCAAGACGGGCCCGAAGGGCAAGCAAGCTGCTAACATCAAGCCGGTGTAAGCAACGCGCTTCCTTCTGGATGCAAAAAACCCCGCTTCGGCGGGGTTTTTTTATGTCCGCAATTTCATGCGTGAGCGATTTTAATAACGTAGCGCCGATTATCCAAAGATGCGCCGCGCATGAATCCCGAGACCGGTCGCCACACTGGCGAGCCGGTCGCCGAATACGGCTTGCGCGCCAGGAAAAGCCGCCGCCAATGCATTCGACAGAAACGCGAGGCCCGTCGAGCCGCCCGTGAAATACACGGCCGTCACGTCGCGCGTCGCAACGCCCGCGGCCTGCACGGTGTCGCGCGCGGCCTGAACGATGCGCTGCATGTCGTCGTTGCCCGCCTGTACGAGTTGCGCTTCGTCGAAGGCGAGACGCAGATCGTCTTCCACCTCGTCCAGATCGATCACCGTTTCGCCGCCCGCTGCCACGCCGATCTTCGCTTCTTCCGCGTGCGCGGCCAGCGCGTGGCCCAGACGGCGCTCGACGACGCGCATCAACCGGTCGTGCTGGCGCGTCTCCGTATAAAGGTGCCGCATCAGTCCAAGCTCGCTCACCCGCTTCGGCGAATAGACGGTGTTGATCAGGTGCCACGTCGCGAGATCGAAGTAGACGCGGTTCGGCAGTTCGCGCCCTTCTGGATCGAGCGACTGGTAGCCGAGCTCGCGCAGGATCGTCGCGAGTTCGACGCGCCGGTCGAAATCGGTGCCGGCGACGTGAACGCCATGATGCGCGAGCACGTCGTCCTTGCGCTCGATACGGTGCATCCGGTCCGGCCCCACTCGTACCAGCGAAAAGTCCGACGTGCCGCCGCCGATGTCGGCGACGAGCACCAGCCCTTCCCCGGTCAGATGCGATTCGTAGTCGAAAGCCGCCGCGATCGGCTCATACTGGAAATGGACGTCGCGCAGGCCCACCGAGCGCGCCGCCGCTTCCAACTGCTGCTGGGCGAGCTGGTCGGCGCGCGGATCGTCGTCGACGAAAAACACCGGGCGGCCCAGCACGGCGCGGTCGATCGACGCGCCCGCGACCTTTTCGGCCTTGCGTTTCAGGTGGTCGAGGAAAATGCCGATCACGTCGGTATAGCGGATCGCGGAGCCGTCGCCGAGGTCCGTGGTCGTATCGGCGAGCGCGGAGCCGAGAATGCTCTTCATCGAGCGCATCAGCCGGCCGTCGAAGCCGTCGATGTAGGCTTCGAGCGCCGCGCGGCCGAATTCGCGGGTGTTCTCGTCGGTGTTGAAGAAGACAGCGGTCGGCAGCGTCGTGTAGTCGCCCTCGACCGGCGCCAGGCGCGACGTCGCGCCGTCAGGCAGCGCAACAGCCGAATTCGAGGTGCCGAAGTCAATCGCGCAGTAGGTCATGGCAGGAATCGCTCACGGTTGGCGCGCACGGAAAGACGGAAATGGACGGGCTTTGTAACACGAAGCGCTCGCAGTATCAACCGGGGCCGCGCGACTTCGCACGGAATGGAATTTGCTGCCGCAGTGTCCCAGGTGAACCTGGTCAAGCAGGTTATGTCGTCAATTTTCGGGAGATCTTGAGGGATGACCGAGCCGTCCTCCGCCTCGACCCACGAGCGGCCCGCCTCGCCGGCCAGCCCGACGTCGCCCGGCGACGAATCCGGCGCGCCCGGAACCCACGCCGGGCGGCCACCGGTTATCGAAACCGATCTGCCGTCGCGGCTCGACCGGCTGCCGTGGGGCCGCTTCCACACGCTGATCGTCTTCGCGCTCGGCGTCACCTGGCTGCTGGACGGGCTCGAAGTGACACTGGCCGGCGCCGTGGCGAGCGCACTGAAATCCAGCCCGGCGCTGCATTTTTCCAACGCCGACGTCGGTCTGACCGGCAGCGCGTATATCGCCGGCGCCGTGCTCGGCGCGCTCGGGTTCGGCTGGCTCACCGACCGGCTCGGACGCCGGAAGCTCTTTTTCATCACGCTCGCTCTCTATCTGGCCGCCACCGCGGCAACCGCGCTTTCGTGGAATCTGGCGAGCTTCATTGTGTTCCGGTTTCTGACGGGCGCGGGCATTGGCGGCGAATACACCGCGATCAATTCGACGATTCAGGAGTTCACTCCAGCTCGCGTGCGCGGCTGGACCGATCTCGGCATCAACGGCACGTTCTGGATCGGCGCCGCGCTCGGCGCGACGGGCTCGCTGGTTTTGCTCGACAACAGCCTGCTGCCGGCCGACTGGGGCTGGCGCGCCTGCTTTTTCATCGGCGCCGCGCTCGCGCTCGTGATCCTGCCGATGCGCGCGTGGATTCCCGAGAGTCCGCGCTGGCTCATGACACACGGCGAGCACGACGAAGCGCGGACGATCGTCGAAGGCATTGAAACCCGCTTTCGCCGCGAAGGCCATACGCTCGCGCAGGACGGTCTTCAGACTTTGCGCCTCCGCTCGCGCGAACGCACGACGCTGCGCGAGGTGTTTCACACCCTCTTCGCATTGCACCGGCGGCGCGCGCTGGTGGGCATGTCGCTGATGACCGCGCAGGCGTTCTGCTACAACGCGATCTTCTTCACCTACGCGCTCGTGCTGACCGACTTCTACGGGGTGCCGGGCGATCGCATCGGCTGGTATCTGTTGCCGTTCGCGCTCGGCAACTTTCTTGGTCCGTTGCTGCTTGGCCGGCTCTTCGACGTGATCGGCCGCCGCAGGATGATTGCATCGACGTATGCCATTTCGGGCGTGCTGCTCGCGGTGAGCGGCTATCTCTTCGAGCAGCAGTTGCTCGATGTGACCACGCAGACAATCGCCTGGATGATGATCTTCTTCTTTGCATCGGCGGCGGCGAGTTCGGCATATCTGACCGTCAGCGAATCGTTTCCGCTCGAAATTCGCGCGCTCGCGATTGCCGTGTTCTATGCGTTCGGCACGGCTCTCGGCGGCATCGCCGGGCCCGCGTTTTTCGGGCGCCTGATCGATACGCACGAGCGCGCGCAGGTGTTCACGGGGTATCTCGTCGGTGCGGTGCTGATGATTGCCGCCGCGGTGATCGCGGCGATCTGGGGCGTCGACGCGGAAAGAAAATCGCTGGAAAGCGTCGCGTCGCCGCTTTCCGCGCTCGACGCGGACCATTAAGGCCAACGACTACAAGAACTCTTCCGAAAACGAAAAACGCGCGATCGAGGTCGCGCGTTTTTCAATGGCAAAGCTGGGAGTGAAGGCAAATACCAGTATCAGAACGCCTTCTTCCACGCGCCGCCATAGGCGATCTCGCCCAGCGGCTGACGCTGGCGCACCGACTTCTCGCGCTCGCGCAGCACCGGATCGAGTTTGTCGACATCGCCGTAATGGCCGAGCGAAATCATCGCGATGACTTCGACGTCGGCGGGAATCGCAAACGCGCTACGAAACGCGGGGACATCGAAGCCGCTCATCTGGTGCGCGGCGAGACCGAGCGCGTGCGCCTGCAGGACGAGCGCCATCGCTGCCGCGCCCGCATCGTACGGTGCGCAGCGGTTGATTTCGCCCTTGCTCGTCAACGTCTGTGTCGTGACCGCGATCAGCACCGGTGCCGGCCCGTTCCACCCCTGGTTGAACGGCACCAGCGTCGCGAAGGCGCGCTTGAACGCGACTTCGTCGGTGGTGCGGTCGAACACGACGAAACGCCACGGCTGCCCGTTATACGACGAAGGCGCCCAGCGCGCCGCTTCGAGCACCGAATGCAACTGCTCGCGGCTCACCGGTTCGCTCGAATACGCGCGCGGGCTCCAGCGGCCAGCAAGAAGTTCGTGGATGGGGACAGTCGTTGGAGCGGGTTTTGTCATCATGCGCTTCTCTCGATCGAAATCCAGTCGACGGGCGGACGCCCGGGGTCACATAGCATAACCGGCCTTTACGCCGCGCGCTGCTTGCGCCCGCGCATAAGCGCGATCATCGCATCCGGAAAAAAACCGGAGCGATACGATCATCGCTCCGGTTTCCTTTGTGCCATGTCCGCTGTCGCGCGGGCGAAGCGCTCAATCCACGCTCGCTGTGCCGCCGAAGGAACAAAACCCGCGCAACCGGCCGCCGGTATCACACCGCCTGCGCGGCGACCGGCCGCCCGCCGCGGTTGATCCGCAGCACGATCACAGCGGCAACGAGACACAATCCGCCCGAGATCATCGACGCCACCGTATAAGTGCCAAGGCTTGCGCGCAGCATGCCGGCGCCAAGCGCCGCGAACGCCGCGCCGAGCTGGTGACCGGCGACCACCCAGCCGAACACGACCGGCGCCGATTCCTTGCCGTAGACGTCGGTGGCAAGACGCACGGTCGGTGGCACGGTGGCAATCCAGTCGAGACCATAGAACACGGCAAAGAGCGGCAACCCGAAGAAGTCGATTCCGAACGCGTGCGGCAGGTAAATCAGCGACAGCCCGCGCAACCCGTAGTACCAGAACAGCAGCACGCGGCTGTTGAAACGATCCGACAGCCATCCGGACAACGTCGTGCCGAACAGATCGAAGATGCCCATGGCAGCCAGCAGCGACGCGCCCTGCACTTCGGTCATGCCGTAGTCGCCGCACATCGCGATCAGATGGGTGCCGACGTAGCCATTGGTACTCGCACCGCAGATAAAGAAGCTGAAGAAGAGCAGCCAGAAGTCGCGCGTTTTGCTTGCCATCGACAGTGTGCCGAAGGCGATCGCCAGCGGATTCTGCTTCGTGAGATTCGACGCGACAGGCGCGTCGGCCGGCTCGCCATAGGGGCGCAGCGCCATGTCGGCGGGTCGCTCCGGCAACAGGAACGCAACCAGCGGCAGGACGATCGCGGCGGCGCCCGCCACCACCAGCACAACCGGTTGCCAGCCGTGATGCTCCGCGATCGCCGCGAGCAGCGGCAGGAACACGAGCTGACCTGTAGCCGAACTCGCAGTCAGGATGCCCATCACGAGACCGCGATGCGTGGTGAACCAGCGCGTCACCACCGTCGCCGACAGCGACAACGCCGCCACCCCCGTCGAGCCGCCGACCATCACGCCCCAGATCAGCACCATCTGCCACGGATGCGTCATCAGCGACGAAAGCGCGACACCGCCCGCCATCGTCGCGAGCGCGATAAGGAGCGTGGGACGTACGCCGAACCGTTGCATCGCCGCTGCCGCAAACGGCCCCATCAAGCCGTACAGCGCGATGTTCACGGAGATCGCGAGGGAGACCGTCGCGCGGCTCCAGCCGAACTGATGCTCGAGCGGCACCATCATCACGCTCGGCGTGGCGCGCGTGCCCGCCGCGGCCAGCAGCACCAGAAACACCACCGCCACGGTCAGCCATCCATAGTGGAAGCGTCCGCCAATCAGTCTCGCAGCCCAGTTCATCGTCTCTCCAGCCGGCGCGCGGCGTCCGTTTTTTCGCCGCTCGCGCGAATTGTTACCGATACAGTAAAGGACTTGTGACAGATCAGTCACAATGTGTGTTGCGATGTTAGTGACTGGTCGGTAACATGTCAAGCGTCGGTAACCGGAGGTGGAACGTCCATGGCACAGAGCGAAACTGAAAAACGCACCGCGCATCGCCGCGCACGCACGCAGACGGCGGGTCCCGACGCGCAGGCGCATCTGCTGCGCGCGGCGGACGAGTTGTTCTATCGCGACGGCGTGCGGGCGGTGGGTGTCGATACGGTCGTGGAGCGCGCTGGCGTCAACAAGATGAGCCTGTACCGGCAGTTCTCGTCCAAGGACGATCTCGTGCTGGCCTACCTCGAACGCAAGGACGGGCAGTTTTTCAGCTACGTCGAGAAGAGCTTCGCGAAGTATCCGGGTGAGCCCGCAAGGCAGCTGCAACAGTACTTCGACGATCTGGCCGTGCGCGCTTCGGTGAAGGATTATCGGGGCTGTCCGTTCGTGAATATCGCCGTCGAGTTTCCCGACGTGACGCACCCCGCGCGCCAGTTCGTCATCGACAACAAGGCGCGGCTGATGGCGCGAATCCTTGCGCTTGCAACCGAAGCGGGCGCGGACGATCCCGAGGCGCTCGCCGACGCACTCGGCCTCCTGATCGAAGGCGTCTACGCAGCAAGCCAGACGTATGGTCCGGGCTGCGGGCCCGTGCGCGCCGCGCCGCGCGTCGCGGCACAGCTGATCGCGGCAGCCTGCGGGAGCGCGCCGGGCTGAAGGCACGGCGGCCGCCGCCGCTTGCGCGCCGAGCAACGGGAAAACGGTCCAGCGCTGCAACGCCTGTACGACCGTTGCCGGCAAGGCCGTTAAAATACGGCTTTCCACGTCGCCCTTCCGTCATGCCGCTGTCCGCCGAAACCCGCGAATCGATCCTTTCCGCCACCCGTCACTGGCTGACGCGCGCGGTCATCGGACTGAACCTGTGTCCGTTCGCGAAGAGCGTGCATGTGAAAGACCAGATCCGCTACGCGATCAGCGAAGCGACGAACATGGAAGGCGTGCTGGCCGATCTCGAAACCGAACTGCAGACGCTCGCCGACGCCGATCCGGCCGATATCGACACGACGCTCCTGATCATTCCGGACGCGCTGGCCGATTTCCTCGAGTACAACGACTGCCTGTTCTTCGCCGACCGGATGCTAAAGCAGATGCGTCTTGAAGGCGAATTGCAGATCGCGAGTTTTCATCCGCGGTATCAGTTCGACGGCACCGGGCCAGACGACATCGAGAACTACACCAACCGCGCGCCGTATCCGGTCCTGCATCTGTTGCGCGAAGCGAGTATCGAACGTGCGGTCGATGCGTTCCCCGACGCAGCCGATATCTACGAACGCAATCAGGAAACGATGCAGCGGCTTGGCCTGGATGGCTGGCGGAAATGGATGAGCGAGCCGGCTAAAGACTGACGCTGGACGTCACACAGGCGCGCATCACCTGAAGGCAGGCGTTCGACGCACCTGCCCGAAATAACCGCCGCGCGAATCACACGACTTCTGGCGCAAAGAACCGCTCACGCAGTTCGACGAGACCGAGCGTCTCCATCACCTCGTTGAGCCGTTCCGCCGGCCGGCGGCGCGGCAGATCCTTGTACTGGGCGATGATGAGTTCGTTCTTCATCGAATGCTCCCAGCCGACGAGTTCCGTCACGCTCACCTGATAGCCGTGCGCTTCGAGTTGCAGGCAGCGGAGCACGTTCGTGATCTGGCTGCCGAACTCGCGCGTATGCAGCGGATGGCGCCAGATTTCCGTCAGCGCGTGGCCGAGCGAGCGGCTCTTGTTGCTGCGCAGCACGCCCGCCACTTCCGCCTGGCAGCACGGCACCACGACGATGTACTTCGCCTTTTTCTCCAGCGCGAAGCGGATCGCGTCGTCGGTGGCGGTGTTACACGCGTGCAGCGCGGTGACGATGTCGATCGTCGCCGGCAGACGCTCCGACGTAATCGATTCCGCCACCGACAGATTCACGAACGACATCCCGCCGAAACCCAGCCGCGCCGCCAGTTCTTCCGACTTCGTGACGAGGTCCTCACGCGTCTCGATGCCGTAGATATGCGACGCGTCGTGCTGCTCCTTGAAAAACAGGTCATACAGGATAAAACCCAGATAGGACTTCCCCGCGCCGTGGTCGACGAGCGTGAGGCTGCCCTGCGTGTCCTTCAGGTCTTTCAGCAGCGGCTCGATGAACTGGAACAGGTGATAGACCTGCTTCAGCTTGCGCCGGCTGTCCTGATTCATCGTGCCGTCGCGCGTGAGGATGTGCAGCTCCTTCAGCAGCTCGATCGACTGATTCGGACGGATTTCGTAGGTTTTCGCCGCTTTCGGCGGCTTTGCGGGACTGGCGGATCGGGTGGACATCGAATTTGTGCAGCGCCAACCGCACCGGGAACGTGCGACAGATGACGGAACGATTGAAAAGATACTGCCAGTTTACCGAAAAGCGCGGAGAGGAACCGGGTGCGTCCGCGCGAAGAGCGAGAAAACCGCCGGAGACACATCCATGCACCTGGAACATTTCATGCTGAATGTCACGCGGCGCGCGCGGAAAGCGCCGGTCGCAAACGGACGGCAATTCCGCTTCGCCCTTACGGGGAGCGGCACACACCATCAACACAAGCAGCTGCTCTGAGAGGAGCAGCTAGCGTGTGGGAGGTCGGCACCGGAACATCGGGCCGAACGTTACGTAACCTGCAGCGCGCCGTGACCGGACAAGAAGCACGCTCAGACGAAAATGAGGCGGCAATGGACGCGATACCGAACGGAAACGCGGAGCAGAAGTTCCAGGAGATGCTGACGCGACTCCTCACCACGCCCGCGTGGACCGAAAAGCAGCAGATTGAACTCGAAATGGCGCGCGACATCTCGGTGGAGATGCTGCGGATTGCCGAGTTGATGCGTGATGGCGCCGTCGACATGGAAACCTGTCTCACGCTGCTCAAATACGCAAAGGTGCTCGACTTCGTCATGACGACGCTGGCTTCGCGGCGTGATATCAAGCCCCAGACGCTACGCGTGATCTTCAAGCTCGCCGGTCTGAAGGTCGATGAGGAGTACCCGGGTTGATCGAATCGGCCGATTCGATCCGCCCCTGAAGGCGATGCACGCTGCCGGCCGCCGGCAGCGGCCGGCTTTCAGGGTTTGACGCGTCTCATCAGACGCGCGTAGGACGCTTTCAGATGCCGCTGGACTGCCGCATGTGCCTGCACGGGGTCCCGTTCCTCGAGCGCTTCCAGAATGGCGCGATGCTCATCGAGCGCCGCCGCCCAGGTATCGTCCCCTTCGAAATGCACCCGCAGCTTCGACGACAACGGACTGTGCCGCTCGTCGAACAGGTCCGCGATTGTTTTCACCAGCACGTCGTTTCCCGACATCTGCGCAACGCACAGGTGGAACTGGCGGTCGGCGGCTATCGGAATCTGGCCGGCGGCGACTTCCGCTGCCATGCGTTCGTACAGGGTGCGCAGCGCCTTGAGCGCCTTCGGCTTCGCGAACGGCGCGACGCTCGCCGCGATCGCGCCTTCGATCAGCGAGCGGGCGTCCATGATTTCGCGCGGGCTTTCGCCGAGCGTGCCTGAATCGGGCGATGGCGCGCCGGCCGCGGCGGATGCCGGGCGCGAACTCACATACACGCCCGATCCCATGCGGATCTCCACGCGCCCTTCCAGTTCCAGCGCGACAAGCGCCTCGCGCACCGACGGCCGCGATACGCCCAGCATCTGCGCCAGTTCGCGCTCGGACGGCAGGCGTCCGTTCGGCGCGAAGCCTTGCTGGCCGATCAGTTCGCGCAGCTTGTCGGCGATCTGGAGATAGAGACGACGCGTTTCGACGGGTTTGACTGGCAAACGTGGCTCCGGGCGGCTGGACGGTTCGATGGCGGCGACGCCAGGCTGCGCGCCCGGCAAAGCGTGAATTGTAATCAGCGAGACCCACGGACGGTCCGACGTTTTGCCATCGAACGTGCATGTGGGCCAAACTGGCTTGACCAGATTAGCAATATACTTCTATGATCGGCAACTGGTCAGGCCGAAATAACACCATGTCGTGAAGCCGGCAAGGCGCCCCCCAACTTCAGAACGTCCCTCCCGCGATGAATCCTGTCTCATCTGTTTCGTCCTGCACGACCGTGTTTCCGGAGCGCTGACGGATGGCGAATTCCATTCTGCAATTCGGTACCAGCCGCTTCCTGCAGGCGCATATCGATCTCTTCGTGTCGCAGGCGCTTAAGGACGGTCACGCCGCGGCCGGCAACATCACCGTCGTGCAGACCACGTCCAGCGCCGAAAGCCGCGCGCGCATCGAAGCGTTGCGCGCCGACGCGCGTTATCCGGTGCGCGTTCGCGGCATGCGGCACGGCGACGTGATCGACACCACGATCGAATGCGACGCGATCACCGAAGCGCTCGACGCCCGCACCGACTGGCCGCTCGTCGTCGAGCGCTTCGCGCATGACGCGCGCGTCGTGATCTCGAACACGAGCGAGGCCGGCTTCGCGCGCTTTCCCGCCGACACCGCCGCTTTGCTGCGCGGTATCGCCACGCCGCCGCAAGGCTTCGCGGCGAAGCTCGTCGTGCTGCTGCACGCGCGTTTTCTCGCGGGCGCCGCGCCGCTGTCGATTTTTCCGTGCGAACTCATCACGCGTAACGGCGACACGTTGCGCGATCTGGTCGCGGGCATCGCGCGTGAATGGAACGCGGATGCGGCGCTCGTCGAGTACATCGAGCACGGCTGTATCTGGGTGAATTCGCTCGTCGACCGGATCGTGTCGGAGCCGATCCATCCGGTCGGCGCAATTGCTGAGCCGTATGCGCTGTGGGCCGTCGAGCGTCGCGCGGGCATGGTGCTGCCGTGCGGGCACGCGGCAATCGTCGTCACCGACGACCTGCCGCACTACGAGCGACTCAAGCTGATGCTGCTGAACCTCGGGCACACGTATCTGGCGGAGCGCTGGCTGTCCGGGCGCCGTCCCGCCGATGAAAACACGCGCCACGCGATGCAGGACACGAGGCTGCGCGCCGACCTCGAAGCACTCTGGTGCGACGAAGTGCTGCCCGTCTTCGATGCGCTCGGCGAAGCGGACACCGCGCGCGCCTATCTCACCGACGTGCGCGAGCGTTTCGGGAATCCGTTTCTCGACCACCGGCTCTCAGATATCGCGCGCAATCACGAGGAAAAGAAACGTCGCCGCCTGCGCCCGGTCATCGAGCTCGCGCGCGAACTGCGCATCACGCCCGACCAGCCACGCCTGAAGGCCGCGCTCGGCGAGACGACGCGTCGGGCCTGAGCGAATCCTGAGCGAACCGTCACCCGCATAGACGAAAGAACAGAGGTTTTCCATGTCGAGCCCAACACTTGCAACGCCCAACACCGTCGCCGCGCACGCCGTGATCCGTCTGCATCCGAACGACGACGTCGTGATCGCGACGCGTCAGCTCATGTCCGGCACGCGGATCGACGCGGAAGATCTCGTCGTGTCCGGGCTGATTCCGCCGGGCCACAAGATCGCGACGCGCGCGATCGCGAAAGGCGAACCGGTCAAACGCTACAACCAGATCATCGGCGTCGCGCGGGAGAACATCGCGCGCGGTCAGCACGTACATGTGCAGAACCTCGGCATGGCGGACTTCTCGCGCGATCACGCGTTCGGCGTCGACCGGCATCCCACGGAATACGCGAGTGAACCAGCGCACTTCATGGGCATTCGCCGCGACGACGGACGCGTCGCGACGCGCAACTACATCGGCGTCTTGACGAGCGTGAACTGCTCGGCGACGGTCGCGCGCGCGATCGCAGATCATTTCAGGCGCGATGTGCATCCGGAGGAACTCGCGGATTTTCCGAACGTCGACGGCGTGATCGCGCTCACGCACGGGCTCGGTTGCGGTATCGACATGCAAGGCGAAGGCATCCGGATCCTGCGCCGCACGCTCGCGGGTTACGCGATGCATCCGAACTTCGCGTCGGTGCTGTTCGTCGGCCTCGGCTGCGAGACGAACCAGATTGGCGGCGTGCTCGAAGCCGGCGGATTGAGCGACGATAAACCGCGTCTGCGCAGCTTCACGATTCAGGATAGCGGCGGCACACGCAAGACAATCGAGCGCGGCATCGCGATGGTGCGCGAAATGCTGGCCGACGCGAACCGCGCGACGCGCGAGCGGCTGCCGGCATCGCATATCGTCGTCGGTTTGCAGTGCGGCGGCTCGGATGGCTATTCCGGCATCTCGGCGAACCCGGCGCTCGGCGCGGCCGTCGACCGCCTGGTGCGAAACGGCGGCACGGCGATCCTGTCGGAGACGCCTGAAGTTTACGGCGCGGAACATCTGCTCACGCGGCGCGCGGTGAGCCGCGAAGTCGGCGAGAAACTGCTCGCACGCATCGCCTGGTGGCAGGACTACTGCGAGCGTAACGGCGCGGCGCTCGATAACAATCCGTCGGCCGGCAACAAGGTCGGCGGCCTCACGACGATCCTCGAAAAATCGCTTGGCGCCGTGGCGAAAGGCGGCACAACAAATCTCGTCGAAGTGTACGAATACGCGCAGCCGGTCACCGCGAAAGGTTTCGTGTTCATGGATTCGCCGGGCTATGACCCGATGTCGGCGACCGGCCAGGTGGCGTCGGGTGCAAACCTGATCTGCTTCACGACCGGACGCGGTTCCGCGTATGGCTGCGCGCCGTCGCCGTCGCTAAAGCTCGCGACGAACACGCCGCTGTGGGAACGCCAGGAAGACGACATGGACATCAACTGCGGCGGTGTGATCGACGGCACGGCGAGCATCGATGAACTCGGCGAAGCCGTGTTTCGCATGATGCTCGACTGCGCGTCCGGCAGGCCGTCGAAGAGCGAACTGCACGGCTATGGACAAAGCGAGTTCGTGCCGTGGCAGGTCGGTGTCGTGACCTGAAACGGCGCGGCGCTGCTGGGTACTTTTGAACTGTGTGGTGAGGTCGACTCGCTGCTTCAGCGTGCGCGTTTGCTCCCGTTCGCCGTGGGTGTGAAAATGGCGCACCTCGCGTCTTTGCACGCTTCCCTCTTCTTCGCGCCTGCCGCATGCCCCTTTCGCACGATTCAGTTTCTGTTGCCGTCATCGGCGGCGGCCCGGCCGGGTTGATGGCCGCCGAGGCGCTCGCGCGGCGCGGCGTGTGCGTCGACGTCCATGACGCGATGCCTTCCGTCGGCCGCAAGTTCCTGATGGCCGGCAAAGGCGGCATGAACATCACGCACTCGGAGCCGCTCACGCCGTTTCTCGGCCGCTATGGCGCGCGCCGCGAGCAGATCGCGCCGCTCCTCGACGCGTTCGGCCCCGACGCGTTACGTGCGTGGCTGACGGAGCTGGGCGTCCCGACGTTCGTCGGCAGCTCGGGGCGCGTGTTCCCGACCGACATGAAGGCCGCGCCGATGCTGCGCGCGTGGCTGCATCGGCTGAAAGAAGCCGGTGTGCGGTTCCACATGCGCCACAAGTGGATCGGCTGGGACAGCGACGCAGGAACAGCCGATGCGCCGAAGCACGTGCTGCGCTTCGCCACGAGCGGCGACGACGGCGAGCATCTTGTCACGGCCGATGCAGTCGTGTTCGCGCTGGGCGGCGGTAGCTGGCCGCGGCTCGGCTCGGATGCTTCATGGGTCCCGCTGATGCAGGCGCGCGGCGTGCCGATCGCGCCGCTGCTCCCGTCGAACTGCGGCTTCGACGCCGACTGGAGCGCGTATTTCCGTGAACATTTCGCCGGCCAGCCGGTGAAACCCGTCGCCATTTCCGTCATCGATATAGACAAAAAAGTCCATTATCGAAAAGGTGAGTTCATTTCGACGGAAACGGGCATCGAGGGCAGTCTGGTGTATGCGCTTTCGTCGGTGATCCGGGATCGTCTGCTGGGGGACGGCGAGGTCGTCATTCACCTCGATCTCGCGCCGGCGCACTCCGCTGAGCGCGTTGTGGACGAAGTCACGCGCCCGCGCGGGTCGCGCTCGATGTCGACGCATCTGCACGGGCGGCTCGGGATTTCGGGCGTCAAGGCGGGTTTGCTGCGCGAGTGTCTGTCGAAGGAGGCGTTCGCCGATACGCAGAAGCTGGCGCACGCGATCAAGGCGCTGCCGCTGCGTTTGACGCGCGCGCGGCCCATCGAGGAAGCGATCAGCAGCGCGGGCGGCGTGCCGTTCGAGGCGCTCGATGCGCGCCTGATGCTGCAACAGATTCCGGGCGCGTTCTGCGCCGGCGAGATGCTCGACTGGGAAGCGCCGACGGGCGGCTATCTGCTCACAGCCTGCTTCGCGAGCGGCCTGGTTGCGGGCCAAGGCGCAGCCGGGTACGTCGGGGCGCCGGAAGCGGTGTGAGGTTCGGGGTTAGGACCGGCGTTCGGGTTGGGGATAACAACCGGCGTCACTACGCTGAATCTCAGCGCGCCTGCAGACGCCACAACGACGTCACCTCTTTCACGCGCGCCGCGTGCAGCGGATCGTTCGCATCGGTCGACTTCGGATGACGCGGCTTGATGTCCTCACGTCCGACGAGCTTCAACCCAGCCTGATCGATCGCCGCGAGCAGGCTTTCGCGCGAGCGCAAGCCAAGATGCTCGGCGAAGTCGGACAGGATCAGCCAGCCTTCGCCGTCTGGCGAGAGATGCGCCGCGAGGCCGTTCAGGAAGCCAAGCAGCATGCGGCTGTCCGGATCGAACACGGCATATTCGACCGGCGATGCGGGCCGCGCCGGCACCCACGGCGGATTGCAGATCACGAGCGGCGCGCGGCCTTCGGGAAACAGATCGGCCTGTACCACCTTGACCTGAGCGTCGTAACCCATCCGCGCGAGGTTTTCGGTGGCGCACACGAGCGCGCGCGGATCCTGATCGGTCGCGACGATCTTCTTCACGCCGCGTTTTGCCAGCAGCGCGGCCAGCACACCGGTACCGGTGCCGATGTCGAATGCCTTTTCAAGCGTTGGCAACGGCGTACGCGCAACGAGATCCACATACTCGCCGCGCACCGGCGAGAACACGCCGTAATGCGGATGGATGCGATCCGCGAGCACGGGAATCTCGACACCCTTCTTGCGCCATTCATGCGCGCCGATCAGGCCGAGCAGTTCACGCAGCGATACCACCGAAGGCTCGCCGGTCGCCGCACCGTACGTCTCGGTGCACGCCTCGCGCACTTCCGGCGCGCGCCGCAGCGGGATCGTGTAATCGCCGTCCAGCGGAATCAGCACCATGCCGAGAACGCGCGCGCGTTGCGACTGCGTCTGACGATGGAAATTGAACGCTTCTTTCAGCGAAGTCGCCGTCTTGCGCGGATTGCGTTCGACCCGCCGCGTCATCGCCTGCAACAGCTGACGCGCGTTCTGGAAGTCGCCGCGATAGAGCAGCGCCGTGCCTTCGCACGCAAGACGATAAGCGGCATCGGCGGTAAGACGATCATCGGCGATGGTCACACGCTTTGGCGGCGGCACGGCCGTCTCTGAACGCCAGAGGACGGCGCGCGGGCCGTCGTCTTCGGGAAGGGTGATCGTGGCGGAAGTGGTCATGAGTACGCGAGGAAGAAACGGGGCGGCCGCGATACGGTCTGCGCCGGCAGCGGCACGGCCGCTCACAGCTTTGGCGCGATAGTACCGCTCACCTGGACGCACGTCTTCCTGTATTTCCGCGTGTGACGGATTTTGCATGGCGCGTCGCACGTGTATTTCCGCTGACGCGCACGAGCGCGCCTCATCACCCCCCAGGGGCGCGCGCGGGCAGCAGCGTCGCCGCATGCGTCGAATGCGTCTGCATCGCGATATCCTGCGCAGTCAGTCCGCGATTGTCGCGCAGCGCCGGATTGGCGCCACGGGCGAGCAACAGCTGGATGGTGTCCGCGCGATCGTAGCCCGCCGCCCACATCAATGCCGTGAGATCGTTCTTGTAGAGACGGTTGACGTCGACCCCCGCATCGAGCAGCAGCTGCACCACCGCCGTTGCGCCCTGACCGGCGGCATACTCCATCGCGGTTTTGCCGATGCGGTCGGTGGCCGCCGTGTCCGCCTTGTGGTCCAGCAGCAGCTTCACGATTGCGTCGGAGCCGCCATACGCAGCGGCCATCAGCGGCGTAATGCCGGAGACATCGGCCTGGTTCGCGTTCGCGCCGTGATCGATCAACGTGCGCGCCATATTGAGCGAGCCTTTCTTGCAGGCCGTGATCAACGCAGTATCGCCGATCCGGTTGCGCGAACCCGTCGACGCCCCGGCGGCAAGCGCAGCGTTCACGCCGGCTTCGTCGCCGCTTCGCGCTGCGTTCAGCAATTGCTGGTTGATCCCCACGTCGTCATCGGCGACGCTCTGCGCAGGCGCGCCGCCGAGCGCGATCGCCATCACCGCGGCACCCACCGCCGTCCACGCACGCTGCGTTCTTTTCATCGTCGTGTCTCCCCTCGAAGCGCTGTATCGATTGTGTGGCGACCGTCATTTTCATCCGCACGCGCGTTACTGCAGGTTCGCGATGTACGCTGCCAGATTCATGATGTCGTCGTCCGTCAGGCCTTTCGTGACGCTCGTCATGTTGCCGGCATCGTTCGTGCGCCGACGTTCGCGGAAGTCCTGCAACTGTTTGACGATGTACGCATACTGCTGCCCGGCGACACGCGGAATCTCGTTCTGCCCGGTGAAACCGCCCAGATGGCACATCGTGCACAGCACCTCGGCCGTCTTGCGACGCCCCGCTTCGACACGCACCGGATCAGCCTTGTAGGGCACCGCCGCCGGCTTCTGCGCGGCAAAATAGTCGGCGAGGTCCTGCATGTCCTCGCGCGACAGGTTCGCCGCCATCGGCGACATGCGCGGGTCCGAGCGGCGTCCCTCCTTGAAGTCGCGCAGTTCGAGATAGATATAGCGCGCGCTTTGCCCCGCGAGAATCGGGTAATCCGGGCTCGTCGAATTGCCCATCGGCCCGTGACACGCCGCGCAAACCTGCGCCTTCGCCTGGCCGGCTTCGGCGTCGGCATGCGCGACACCGGGCAGTGCGCTTCCGAGGCCGGCGCACACCATCAACGCGGCGGCCCACGCGCGCCAGGGAAGGCGGCGTGGGCGGATCACTGCGATAGCGATCACCATGCGCGTCACTGCAACGCGAACACGATGACGGAATTACCCCGCTTGAAGTCGAGTTGCGTATTGCCGCCCGCGGCGACGGCGACGTACTGCTTGCCGTGTACGGTGTACGAGACCGCCGGTGCGTTCACACCTGCGCCGCACTGGAATTCCCAGAGCTTCTTGCCCGTTGCCGCGTCGAACGCGCGGAAGAGTCCGTTGCCTTCGCCGTTGAACACGAGATTGCCGGCTGTCGCGAGCACGCCGCCGATCAGCGGCTGATCGGTCTTGAAGTCCCACGCGATCTTGCCCGTATCGACGTTCACCGCGGACAGCTTGCCCCACTGCGCTTCGGTCGGAATCGTCTTGAAGGCGCCGCCGAGCCACAGCTTGCTGCCGCCCGGATACGCGACGTCTTCGACCTGATACGTCATCGGTTGATGCAGGTTCGCGGCGTACGCGAGCCGCGTCTTCGGGCTGAATGCCATCGGCGACCATTCGACGCCGCCGTTCGCGCCCGGCAACATCCGCGCACCGGTCGACGTCGGCAGCGTCCACATGTCTTCCTGCGGAATCATCGCCTTCGAGAAACGGATCAGCTTGCCGGTGCGGCGATCGTTCACGTAGATGTGGCCGGTTTTGCCGCCGTGAAGGATGCCCGGCACCATGTGGCCGTTCTTGTCACGGACGTCGACGAGGATCGGCGGGCTCACGGCGTCCATGTCCCAGACGTCATGCGCGATGTACTGAAAGTGCCATTTGTATTCGCCGGTATCGAGATTCACCGCGACGAGCGAATCGGTGTACAGGTTGTCTCCCGGACGGATCGCGCCGTACAGGTCAGGCGACGGGTTGCCGACCACGAAATACACCGTACGCGACGCCCGGTCGACCGCCGGCGTCATCCACACGCCGCCGCCGAGCGTCTTGTAGAAGTCGCCGCCCTTGTCGGCCAGCTGCTTCTGTTCCGCGGCGATGTCGCGCTTCATGTTGCGGCCGGTCGCGTCGTCGGTGGCCCAGACGCCTTCCTGGCCTTTGTCGGGAATCGTGTAGAAGGTCCAGATCAGCTTGCCGGTGGCGGCATCGAACGCTTTCACGAAACCACGAATGCCGTACTCGCCGCCGTTCGTGCCAATCAGCACCTTGTCTTCGACGACGGTCGGCGCCATCGTTTCCGAGTAGCCCTCTTCGGGATCGGCAATCTGCGTTTCCCACAGCAGGTTGCCGGTCTTCGCATCGAGCGCGACGAGCTTCGAATCGAGCGTGCCCATGAAGAGACGATCACCCGAGATCGCGACGCCGCGGTTATTCGGCCCGCAGCAGAACGTCGTGACCGGACCCATCTTGTGCTTGTAATGCCAGTACTCCTTGCCGGTCACGGCATCGACGGCATACACGTGGTTGAACGAAGTCGTCACGAACATGATGCCGTTCGAGACGATCGGCGCGGTTTCCATCGATTCGTTCACGGCGGTCTGGAAAATGAAAACGGGCTTCAGCTTCGAGACGTTCGTCGTGTTGATCTGCGTGCCGGGGTAATAGCGCGTCTGCGCGTACGAACCGTTTGAATGAATCCAGTCGCCCGCGTGCGTGTTGGCCGCGTCGAGCTGCTGCTGGCTGACGGGTCGAAGAACGTCCGGCATGGGCGTGCTGGTGGTCGTCGCGCTGTTCTGGACTTCGTCGGCGGCGAATGTTGCGGCGGGTGCCATTGCGCCGATCGTCAGCGCAAGTGAGACGCAAAGCGACCTTGTATGGCGGGATGGATGCATGGATGTCTCCTCGACTCGTCTACTGGGTTATTTGCATGCAAATACAACACTGCGCCTTTTGGCGGAGGTGTCGGGTGCCGGATGGCACAACCCTTTCGGTCGCGAAAACGTCCGAAAAACTGGATTGCTTCTTTAGGGGGCTGGTGTGCGGAGACGGGGGAGCCGATGAGCGCTCTCTTATCGAAAACCGGCTTACCAAGCGTAGGTGATGATGCCCCGCTTTTCTACCCGGTTATACGAGTGGGGGACTGCGATGGTCGCGGACGCGGGACGAAGTGCGAAAACGTGAGGGAAAGCTCACGTGGGCGGGGGATGCCCGCGCGGAGGTCGTTGGTGAGTGCTTCTGCTGTTGCACGTGAGCTTGTCTCCGCCCGGGTGCGGGCTGGACTGACTCAGGAGCAATTGGCTGAAAAGATGCAGACGACGCAATCAATCATCGCACGTATGGAGAGCGGGCACACCTTGCCGTCCATGCGCACACTGTCCCGTTATGCCGAGGCAATGGGAAGCCGTGCCGTGGTGCGTCTTGACGGCCGCATGAAACGCGGAGTCCGCCGGACGGCGCCAGGCCGAACGGCGACGCGGTCGCCGCAAGCCAGGGGCCGCCTGACAAAGCACTTCGATTCCCATCGTTGATCGCGGTCAGCCAGAAAACAAGAAGCCCAGTCGAACGACTGGGCTTCTTGTCTGAAACGATTGGTGCCCCCTGTCTGATTCGAACAGACCACCTCATGATTACAAGTCAAGTGCTCTACCAAATGAGCTAAGGGGGCATCGGACGGCGATTTTACTTCATTTCACGACCTTGAGGTGACCTCTGCCGCCACCTTTTGAGCCATCGTCGTCGGGTTTCGGTGCATCGCCGGCGTCGTCGGGCTTTTGCGCCGTCGAGGTATTGCGCGAACCGGCCGGAACGGCCGCTGGCGTACTGCCGCCGATCGTCACAGGTGCATCGACGGCCGCGCCTGCGTCATCTTCTTCGCTGGAATCCGCCGCTTCGCCACCCGGGGAATCGACCGGGAACGCCATGCCCTGCCCGTTCTCGCGCGCATAGATCGCAAGCACGTTCGCGATCGGCACTTCGATCCGGTGCGACTTCCCCGAAAACCGCGCGTTGAACTCGACAAGCTCATTGCCCATCTGCAACTGGCTCGTTGCCTCGAAGCTGATGTTCAGCACGATTTCGTTGTCGCGCACGAACTGGCGCGGAACGCGTGTCTGGTTGTCGACCCGTACCGCGATGTGCGGCGTGTAACCGTTATCCGTGCACCACTCGTACAGCGCGCGCAGCAGGTAAGGCTTCGTGGAAATCTCTTGCATCAACATTCCCCGTACCGGACGAAAGACGTCGCGTAATCAGTCGCAATCAGCACGACGGCGCGACGCTTTCACCCCCAGAACCAGACTCAACGACGCATCACCTTTTCCGAAGGTGTCAGCGCTTCGATATAGGCCGGACGGCTGAAAATGCGTTCGGCGTACTTCATCAGCGGTGCGGCGTTCTTCGACAGTTCGATGCCGTAGTGATCCAGACGCCACAACAGCGGCGCGATCGCCACGTCGAGCATCGAGAACTCTTCGCCGAGCATGTACTTGTTCTTGAGGAAGATCGGTGCGAGTTGCGTCAGACGGTCACGAATCGCGATACGCGCCTTTTCGTGATTTTTCTCGGCAGCCTTGCCCTTTTCGTTTTCCAGCGTGCCGACGTGCACGAACAGTTCCTTCTCGAAGTTGAGCAGGAACAGACGCGCGCGTGCACGTTGCACCGGATCAGCCGGCATCAGTTGCGGGTGCGGGAAGCGCTCGTCGATATACTCGTTGATGATGTTCGATTCGTACAGAATCAGGTCCCGTTCGACGAGGATCGGCACCTGACCATACGGATTCATCACCGCGATGTCTTCTGGCTTGTTGAACAGGTCAACGTCGCGAATCTCGAAGTCCATGCCCTTTTCGAACAACACCAGCCGGCAGCGCTGGGAGAAGGGACAAGTCGTGCCAGAGTACAGAACCATCATTTTTACATTTCCTCAAAAAGCTGAAGGGCCAGCGCGGAAAAAACCGCCTCGCGGTTTTTCCTTGCGCCGGCCCCACGCCGGTCACGGCGTGATTATTTGATATCTTTCCAGTACGCGGCGTTCAATCGCCAGGCGAAAAAGCTCAGGATGCCGAGGAACATCAGCACCCATACGCCCAGCCGTTTGCGCGTCTGCTGCGTGGGTTCGGACATCCACGACAGGTACGACACGAGGTCGGCAACAGCAGAATCATAATCTACTGCCGACATCGTCCCCGGCGTGACCTGCTGGTAGCCGACAAACTTGCGGATCTTTTCGCCCGTGTTTTCGTCGGTGTCGTCCTCGAACTTCGCGGTCCGCTGGCCCTGAAGCTGCCACAACACGTGCGGCATGCTCACGTTGTCATACACCATATTGTTCCAGCCTGTCGGCCGTGTGTCATCGCGGTAGAAACTGCGCAGATACGTATACAACCAGTCCTTGCTGCGCGCCCGCGCTTCCACCGACAGATCCGGCGGTTGCGCCCCGAACCACGCTTTCGCGTCTTCAGGCCGCATCGCCACCGACATCGTGTTACCGACCTTGTCGGTCGTGAACAACAGGTTCTTCTCGATTTCCTTCTGCGAAATGCCCAGATCCTCCAGGCGGCTGTATCGCATCAGGTTCGCGCTATGGCAGTTCAGGCAATAGTTTACAAACAATTGCGCGCCATGCTGCAGGGAGGCGAAATTGTCCGCGTTATCGGGCGCGCGGTCGAGCGGGAAATTCTCGTCCGCGTGCGCCGGACTCACCATCAGCGCGAAGGCCATTGTCGAAGCGGCGCCGATCAGCGCAAGCGTCGAAAGCAGTTTTTTCATTGTGGGTTCTCCTGGCGCGCGTTAGTGAGGCTTGAACCGGACCCGTTCGGGCGGTTGTTTGAACCGTCCGAGCCGTGTCCAGAACGGCATGCCGAGGAAGAACGCAAAGTAGATCAGTGCGCAGATCTGCGCGATCAGCGTCGAGGCAGGCGATGGCGGCTTCGTCCCGAGGAAGCCCAACGTCAGAAACGCCAGCACGAAGATCCCGTAGAACACCTTGTGGAAGAACGGCCGGTAGCGGATCGATTTCACCGGCGACTGGTCGAGCCACGGCAGGAAGAACAGCGACACCACCGCCGTTCCCATCACCACGACGCCCCAGAACTTCGACTCGGTGAACGCCATCGCCAGAACCACCAGTACGGCGAGCACCGGCAGACCGAACTTCCACTTGCCGCGCGCGCGCACCAGCGCGAGCAGGCCCAGCAACGCGATCACGACCATCAGGACGATCTTGAACGGATCGGTCGTGGCGCGCAGCATCGCGTAGAACGCAGTGAAGTACCAGACCGGAGCGATTTCCGGCGGCGTCTGCAGCGGGTTCGCCGGGACGAAGTTATTCGCCTCGAGGAAGTAGCCACCCATTTCCGGCGCGAAAAAGATGATCGCGGCGAAGATTAACAGAAACACGGACACGCCCAGAAAATCGTGGACCGAGTAATACGGATGGAACGGGATGCCGTCGAGCGGTTTGCCGTCCGCGTCCTTCTTCGCCTTGATCTCGATGCCGTCCGGGTTGTTCGAGCCCACTTCATGCAGTGCCACGAGGTGAGCGACCACCAGTCCGAGCAGCACGAGCGGAATCGCGATCACGTGAAACGCGAAGAAGCGGTTCAGCGTGACGTCGGACACCACGTAATCGCCGCGAATCCACAGCGACAGATCCGGCCCGATAAACGGAATCGCCGAGAACAGGTTCACGATCACCTGCGCGCCCCAGAACGACATCTGGCCCCACGGCAGCAGGTAGCCGAAAAACGCTTCGGCCATCAGGCACAGGAAGATCGCGCAGCCGAAGATCCACACGAGTTCACGCGGCTTGCGGTACGAACCGTAGAGCAGCCCGCGAAACATATGCAGATACACGACGACGAAGAACAGCGACGCGCCTGTGGAATGCATGTAGCGGATCAGCCAGCCCCACGGCACCTCGCGCATGATGTACTCGACCGACGAGAACGCGAGCGTCGCGTCGGGCTTGTAGTTCATCGTGAGAAAAATGCCGGTGACGATCTGGTTCACCAGCACCAGCAGCGCAAGCGAGCCGAAGAAGTACCAGAAGTTGAAGTTCTTCGGTGCGTAGTACTCGGAGACGTGCTGTTTCCACGTCGAGGTCAGCGGAAAGCGGCGGTCGATCCAGCCGACCAGCCCGGTCGTCTCTACTTCTTTTTCGATCGCCATTTTTACGCTTCTCCTTTCTCGTCCTTGCCGATCACGAGCGAATTCGCCGACGTGAACATGTAGGGCGGAATGTCGAGATTCTGCGGAGCCGGTTTGTTCTTGAAGACGCGGCCGGCCATGTCATAGGTCGAGCCGTGGCACGGGCACAGGAAGCCGCCTGGCCAGTCGTCCGGAAGATTGGGCTGCGCGCCCTCCTGGAAGCGTGGCGTCGGCGTGCAGCCCAGATGGGTGCACACGGCGACGGCGACCAATATGTTCTTGCGGTCGGCGCGGGAGCGGAATTCGTTCTTGCAGTAGTCCGGCTCCGGCATCGAGAAGGGTTTCTTGCTGTCCGGGTCAGCGACTTCCTGATCGGCTTTCTTGACGTCGGCGAGCATCCTGTCGGTGCGGTTGATGATCCACACCGGCTTGCCCCGCCATGCCACGGTCATCATGTCGCCGGGCTTCAGGTTGCTGATATCGACTTCGACCGGGGCGCCTGCTGCCTTGGCCTTTTCAGATGGTGCAAACGAACTAACAAAGGGCACTACAGTGGCAACTCCTCCTACGCCACCTGCTACGGTCGTCGCAATCAGCCAGGTACGACGGCTGCCGTCGACGCGTTCATCTTCCTTGTCTCGCATCACACGCCCCACTTCTGAGTTGGATTTTTCCGTCAAGCCAGTTCTACCGCCGCTAGTTTGCTCGAATGGAGTCGGCATTTACAAGGGCCGAATACCAAAAAGCGTGCGAAGTCTTTGATAAATCAGGGTATCCCCGCACAAATCGCAAACATTTTTATGCGGTTTCTTAAGCGTTCCCTCCGTTACCCAGCCTTTTTGTTCACTAATCAGCGGAAAATCAGACTGGATTATGGACATCGATAAAGAGATGCTCGAGATCGAAGGTCTCGGACAGATGCGCACCGATCGCCTGGACGCCGAAGCGCTCGGTCGCGTGATGGCCCGCGGCGAGGAACGCGACGCCGCTTTCGGCCGCCGTGTGGGTGGTCGGTTCGGAGATTTCGCCGGTGAGGAAGACATCGGCGCCGGCGGCGATCGCCGCGTCGAAATAGCTTTGCGCGGCGCCCGTGCACCAGGCGACGCGGCGCAGTTCACGGTCCGGGTCGCCGAGGACGAGCGGCGTGCGGCCAAGCGTCTGCTCGACCTGCGCGGTGAAGTGGGCGAGCGTGATGGGCATCGGCAGCGTGCTCAGCCAGCCGAGGTTGGTGTCGCCGAAACGGGTTTCATCGGGGATCCAGCCCATTTTCACGCCCAGTTGCGCGTTATTGCCGAATTCCGGGTGGTCGTCGAGCGGCAGATGGTAGGCGAACAGGTTCAGGTCGTTCTGGATCAGCAGCTTGATGCGGCCATGTTTGCGGCCGGTGATCTGCGGCGCCTCGTTGCGCCAGAAGTAACCGTGATGGACGAAGACCGCGTCCGCGCCCCACTCGATTGCCGCCTCCAGAAAGGCCGCCGAGGCGGTCACGCCGGTCGCGATCTTTTTTACGCGACGCCGGCCTTCGACCTGCAGGCCATTGGGGCAATAGTCCTTGAACCTCGCGGTTTGCAGAAGATTGTTCAAGTACAATTCCAGTTCGATCCGATCCATATAAACCTCTAATATCTTCAGATGCTTAGACGCTTTTGGCTGTTCTTCGCCCAGGCGGTGACGGTACTGCTGGCGCTGATGTTCATCATTGCGACACTCAAGCCGCAATGGCTGCAGCGCCAGGGTCAGTTCGGCAAGCAACTCGCCGAACCGATCGTCGCCCTGCGCGAAGTGGCGCCAGGCATCGGCGGGGGTAGCGGCGCCGCGCAGGCTTCGTACGCCGACGCGGCGCACAAGGCCATGCCGGCGGTCGTCAACGTGTTCTCCAGCAAGGACGGCTCGCTTCCGCCCGACCCGCGCGCGAAAGATCCGCTCTTCCGCTACTTCTTCGGCGACAGGAACAACAACCGCAGGCAGCAGGAACAACCGGCGGCCAATCTCGGCTCGGGCGTCATCGTGAGTCCGGAAGGTTACATTCTAACGAACCAGCACGTCGTGGACGGCGCGGATCAGATCGAAATCGCGCTCGCCGACGGCCGCACCACGAACGCGAAGGTCATTGGCGTCGATCCGGAGACGGATCTGGCCGTGCTCAAGGTCAACATGACCAATCTGCCGACGATCACGCTCGGCCGCATGGACCAGACGCGCGTCGGCGACGTGGTGCTCGCGATCGGCAACCCGTTCGGCGTCGGCCAGACGGTAACGATGGGCATCATCAGCGCGCTCGGGCGCAATCACCTCGGCATCAACACGTTCGAAAACTTCATCCAGACCGACGCGGCGATCAATCCGGGTAACTCGGGTGGCGCGCTGGTGGATGTGAACGGCAATCTGCTGGGCATCAATACCGCCATTTACTCGCGCTCGGGCGGCTCGCTCGGCATCGGGTTCGCGATTCCGGTTTCGACGGCGCGCAGCGTGCTGGAAAGCATCATCACGACGGGCTCGGTGACGCGCGGATGGATCGGCGTCGAGCCGCAGGACGTCACGCCGGAAATCGCCGAGTCGTTCGGGCTCCAGCAGGATTCGGGCGCGATCGTCGCGGGTGTGCTGCAGGGCGGACCCGCCGACAAGGCCGGCATCAAACCGGGCGACATTCTGGTGAGCGTGAACGGTGAGAACATCACGGACACGACGCGCCTCCTGAACGTGATCGCGCAGATCAAGCCGGGCACGAACGCGAAGGTTCATGTCGTGCGCAAGAATAAGGAACTGGATGTCGACGTGATGATCGGCAAACGCCCGCCGCCGCCGAAGCAGCCCGCGGACGACAGCGACGATCAGGGCGACGATGGCGGTTGAGCGACGACCGCCTGTGGCCGGGCCGGCCCGCATGGGCAGGCAGCGCGCGGGGCCCCACGCCTGAACGGACTTTCCCGGCCAGCAGGACCCGGCAAGGCGTGTGGACGAATCGGCATAGGGGACGGCCATGAGGCCGTACCCCTGCCACACCACCCGGCATGCGGGTCCGCACCGGGCGGTTCGGGAAGTTG
>NZ_CAJQZB010000036.1:0-65663 GCF_907164545.1 Paraburkholderia gardini
GCTACTGATTGGGCTCAGGGCGGCCGCCGCGGGGCGCCCGCGCAACTTCACGGAACGGATGGCGACAACGGAGGGAAACATGTCACACGGGGAATCGGTGGGCATCATCCTGATCGAGGATGACGACGGCCACGCCACGCTCGTCGAGCGCAACCTGCGCCGGGCCGGGCTGACCAATGGCTTCATGCGGTTTGCCGACGGCCAGGAAGCGCTCGACTATTTTTTCGGCGAACCGCCTGCCGAAGCCATGGCTTCCGGCCTGCCGTCTCGCGACGATCTGGCGAACTTTGTCGTGCTGCTCGATCTGAAGATGCCGCGCGTCGATGGTTTCGAAGTGCTGCGCCGCCTGAAAGAAACGCCTTCGACTGCCGCGCTGCCTGTCATCGTGCTGACGACAACCGACGATCCGCGTGAGATCGATCGTTGCTACGAGCTTGGATGCAACGTCTACATCACGAAGCCGGTCGAATATGATGCGTTTATCGAAGCCGTGCGGCGGCTCGGGTTTTTCCTTCAGGTCGTCAAGCTGCCGCCGGGCCAGCGCCTGTCGTTGCAACATCCGGCGCAATGAATCGCGCGCGCTGCCTGCCGCGGCTCGCCACCACAAGAAGGGCATTCGCACACGAAACGCCAGCATGACCGACGACGCCATTCCCCATCAACCCGCGAGCGTGCTCGTCGTCGATGACGACGAGGGTATCCTGCGCCTCGCGCGCAAATCGCTCGAACGGGCAGGGTGCCGTGTGGCGACGTGCCCGACAGTCGGTAGCGCGCGTGAATCCATCGCGCGGGAAGCGCCGAACCTGCTCGTACTCGACTATCAGCTCGACAGCGCGGAAACGGGCCTCGACTTCTTCCGCCGTCTGCGAGCCGAGGGTGTTCGCATTCCAGCGATCCTCGTGACCGGCTTCACCGACGAATCGCGTGTCATCGAAGCGCTGCGCGCGGGCGTGTCGGACGTCGTGCCGAAATCGGGCGATTACCTTGACTATCTGCCCGAAGCGGTTGACCGCGTGCTGGCGCAGGTGCGTCTGCAAAAGGCCTCGGATGAAGCCGCGTTGCTGCGTGATCGCGAACAGCATTACCGCACGCTTTCGGAGGCGTTGCCGCACCTGGTGCTGACCTGCGACGCACACGGCGACTGTGATTTCTTTTCGAAGCAGTGGGTCGAATACACGGGCCTGAGCGAAGCCGCGTCACACGGTCTTGCGTGGCTCGAGGCCGTGCACCCGGAAGACCGCGAGGAAATCCGCCAGACGTGGCTGAAAGCCGTGCGTAGCGGCGCGACCGATTATCGTCACGAATTGCGCATCCGTCGCCATGACGGCGCATATCGCTGGTTCGCCGCGCGCATCGTGGCCGTGCAGGATTCCGATGGCGGCGTGAGCAAGTGGTTCGGCAGTTGCACCGACATCCATCCGCAACGCGAGGCGATCGAGGAGCGCGAGCTTCTGCTTGCGTCCGAGCAGGCCGCCCGCCAGACCGCCGAAGAAGCGAACCGCGCGAAGGACCGCTTTCTTGCGATGCTCTCGCACGAGTTGCGCACGCCGCTCACGCCGGTGCTGGCCGGCGCGCGCGTGCTCGAACTGATGCCGGATCTGCCGGAAAGCGCGCGGGCGGGCTTGCGGATGATCCTGCGCAACGTCGAACTGGAAGCGCGGCTGATCGACGATCTGCTCGATCTCACGCGTGTGGCGAACGGCAAGCTGCGACTCTCGCTGGAGACGGTCGATGTGCATGACGTGATCGACGGCGTGCTCGAACTCTTGCGCAGCGAAATCCAGGTCAAGCAGCAGGACGTGCATGTCGAAAAGACCGCGCGACATCACTACGTGCTCGCCGATCGCGCACGGCTGCAGCAGATGCTGTGGAACCTGATTCGCAACGCCGCCAAATTCACGCCCGACGGTGGCCATATCTACGTACGCACGCACGACGAGCGCATGCAGATCCAGATTTCAGTTGAAGACACTGGTATCGGTGTCGAGCCCGGGCAGATCGACAAGCTCTTCAATGCGTTCGAGCAGGGCAATCAAAGCATGACGGGTCAGTTCGGCGGCCTCGGTCTGGGACTCGCGATCACCCGGGCATTGACCGATGTGCACGGCGGCACGGTCACGGCGAAAAGCCCTGGCGCGCATTGCGGCGCGACGTTCACGATCACGATGCCGACGGCCGCGAAACCGGCGGAGTCGGCGTCGATCGTCGCGCTGTCGGGTCCGCATCCGGAAGGCGGGCTCGCGATCCTGCTGATCGAGGATCACGAGGACACAGCGGACGTGATGGCGCAGCTCATTCGCGGACTCGGCCACGACGTGACGGTGGTAGGCCGTGTGGCCGATGCGCTGGCTGCGACGCAGGCCACATCGTTCGATCTCGTGGTGAGCGACGTCGGTTTGCCCGACGGCACCGGGCTCGATTTCATCATGGCGTTCCGCGAGCATTCGGACGTGCCGGCCGTCGCGCTGACGGGCTTCGGCACCGACGACGACGTGCGGCGCTGTCTCGCGGCGGGCTTTACGTCGCATCTGACGAAGCCTGTCAATTTCACCCAGCTCGAACAGATGATCGAGAGCGCCGCGAGCGTGAAAGCGGACAAGCCAGACAATGCGGACGGACTCGACGCCGCGTCGGCCTGATATCGCGCGTGCTTCACGTTTCGCGTGCCGGCAAAACACAAAGGCCTGCGTGATGTTCGCGCAGGCCTTTGTGTCTGTGACGATGCCGTGAAGGTATCCGGCTTATCGTTGCTGGCTCTTCAACGCATCGCGGATTTCGCGCAGCAGAACGACGTCTTCCGGCGGAGCGGGCGGCGGCACGTCGGCAGCCGGTTTGCGCAGATTGTTGATGAATTTCACCATCAGGAAAATGATGAACGCAAGGATGATGAAGTTGATCAGCACCGTGATGAACGAGCCATAGCCGAATACGGCGACACCGGCGGTCTGCAGGTCTTTATATGAATCGGGATTGCCCTTGAACGTCCCCGGTATCTGTCCGAGCCTGATAAACATGTTCGAGAAATCGAGACCGCCGAGGACGACGCCGACTACCGGCATGATCAGATCTTTCACGATCGAATTGACGATGGTGGAAAATGCGCCGCCGATAATCACACCGACGGCAAGATCCATCACGTTGCCCTTGACGGCGAATTCCTTGAATTCCTTGATCATGCTCATTGGTTGCTTCTCCCTTGAAATCGAGGCACAGGCCTTCGGTTTTGTACTTGCGGCACGTCAATGATAGCCAACGTGAGCGACAAGCGGTAGGGTTTTGCCGCCAGAGAGGGGACGCATGCACGGATTTCCTCAAGTAAGCCCATCTTTATCCGTTTTTCCGCTTTCCGGTTCCATTCGACGCAACCGGTACGCGCGCGTGTCGCGCACGACATGCGCGGCTCAGAGCGATGCGTGTGGCGTGCGCTGCATCAGCGCGCGTGCGCTGTCGATATGCGCGGTGAAAGTCGCGGGGTCGGTATTCGTTCCGCTTAGCAAAACGCCCACGCGCCTGCCCTGCAACGTCTCGCGCAACGGTCCGAGAAGCGCCGCGACGGGTGCCGCGCATGCAGGTTCCACGGCGATCTTTAGCTGGTTGAACAGCGTGAGCATGGCGAGCCGCAGCGCATCGTCGGTGACGGTGACGATGCGTTCGATATGCCGGCGGCACAACTCATAGCTGTATTCCTCAGTATGCGGCGCGATCAGCGAATCAGCGATGCTGTGCTCGTGATGCAGCTTCACGGTGTGATTCGCGGCGAAGCTCCGGCTCATTGCGCACGCGCCTTCGGGCTCCACGCCGTACACCCGTACGCGCGGATTCGCGAGCCGCAGTGCGGTCGATACGCCGGCCGCGAGTCCGCCGCCGCCAACCGCCAGGACGACCGCGTCGAGATCGGGCGTCTGCGCGGCCCATTCGTAACCGAGCGTCGCCGCGCCCAGCACCGTGCGATAGCCGTTGAACGGATGCACGAAATATCGGCCTTCCTCGGTTTCGATGCGGCGTACGGCATCGAAGGCGTCAGCGGGACCGCCCGCCATCACGATCTCGGCGTGATAGTGCCTGCACAACGCGATGTGCGCGGGATTCGCCGAATGGAACATCACGACCTTCGCGCTGATGCCAAGACGCCTCGCCGCGCACGCCACCGCCACGGCATGGTTGCTGCCTGGACCCGAAACGCACGTGACGCCCGCACTGCGCTGAGCGTTGTCGAGCGCGAGCAGGTTCGTGAACGCACCGCGCGTCTTGAAGGTGCCGCCCGACTGCAGCAGCTCGAACTTGAAGTTGAGCGTCGTGTTTTCGAGCGACGGAAAATCCCGGCGCTCGAACACCGGCGTGCGCACGATCCACGGCGTCAGCGCGAAATGCTGCGCGGCGATGTCGTCGAGCGTGGGAATCGGCTCGCCGTCGATGGTGTGGTCGGTGTGCTGCGGTGTGGCGGTGGACATGACGTAAGCCCGGAATGATTCGCTGTATTTCGCAGTGGCTCATGGCGATTCGCCATGAGCCAGGGCGCGAATGCGTCGTTCAGACGCGACGCTCAGTGTGCATGGGCATCGACTGACATGCTGCTGATGAACTTGCCAAGAAAACGTTCGCACGCGACGAGCTGATCGAGCGCGACGAATTCGTTGGCCTTGTGCGCCTGCATGATGTCGCCCGGACCGCACACGATGCTCGGGATGCCCGCGAGCGAGAAGAGGCCCGCTTCGGTGCCGTACGCAACCTTGCGTTTGTCCTGATCGGCCGTCAGTGCGCGCACGAGCTGCGTGATCGCCGCCTGTTCCGATGAATCGAGGCCGGGCGCAGCGGCAATCTTCGTGATCTCGATGGCCGCCGACGGATGCTCGCGCAACATTTTCGGCAACAGCGTTTCGCGTGCGTATTGATCGATGCGCGCGAAGACCGGTTCGGGATCGAGCGTCGGCAGGTTGCGGAATTCGAACGCAAACCGGCATTCGGCGGGCACGGTGTTGATCGCGTTGCCGCCTTCGATCGTGCTGGTCTGCGCGGTCGTGAAGGGTACGTCGTAGAGTTCGTCGAACGGACCCTCGGCACGAAACTGGTCGGCCATGTCGCGGATGTAGCAGATGAGGCGCGCGGCGTATTCGATCGCGTTGAGGCCCTTCGGCGTCAGCGACGAATGCGCGGCCTGGCCGCGCACGCAGCACTGATACGCGTTGATACCCTTGTGCGCGATGACCGGCCGCATGCTGGTCGGCTCTCCGACGATACAGCCATCCGGCTTGATGCCGCGCTTCATCAGATCGGCGATTAGCAGCGGGGCGCCGACGCAACCCACTTCTTCGTCGAATGAGAGCGCGAAATGGATCGGCTTCGCGAGCTTCGTGTTCTGCATCTGCGGCAGCAGCGTGAGCGCCGCGCCGATGAAGCCTTTCATGTCGCACGTGCCGCGTCCATACAGCTTGTCGTCGCGAATTTCGGGTTTGAACGGATCGCTGTCCCATTGCTGTCCGTCGACCGGCACAACATCGGTATGCCCCGACAGCACGATGCCGCCGTTTGTCTCGCCGTCATGCGCGGGCACCGTGGCGAAGAGGTTCGCCCATTTGCCGCTTTCGTCATGCGTGAGGGTGGCTTTGATTCCCTGCGCGCGCAGATCGTCGCGCACCATTTCAATCAGGCCGAGATTCGGATTGCGGCTGACCGTGTCGATCGACACGAGACGTTTGACCCAGGGAAGCGAAGCAGGGGAAGCGGAGGACGAAGGTGTGGATTGCGCTGTTTCAGCGACGTGTGACATGACAGAACTCCAGCATGGTTACCGTTCGATCATACCCAAAAAACATACGTCGAGCCAAAGCTGACAATAACAAAGACATGTTGCGGTGCGTGTATGACGCACCGCAACATGTCAGGCCTGACGCGCCGCGGCGGCCGTGCCCCGGGTCGGCGCGCCGAGTGCACGCAGCGTTTCCTTCACCGTCGAAACACGCACCGCGAGGTCGGGCGTACGCGTCTCGATGCGCAGCTTGTCCTGCCCCGCGAGCTTGATGTGCTTGTGCTTCTGGACCATTTCGATGATGCGCATCGCGTCGATCGGCGGATTGGGGATGAACTGCAGGCCGATCACCGTTTCGCCGGCATCGATCTTCGAAATGCCGAGCGGTTTTGCGGCGAGCCGCAGGCGATGCGTTTCGACGAGCGCCAGCGCCGGTGGCGGCAATTTTCCGAAGCGGTCGATCAGCTCTTCCTGAATGCCGTCGATCGCGTCGGGGTGCTCGCAGTTCGCGAGACGTTTGTAGAGCGAAAGCCGCTCCTGCACGTCGCCGCAATAGTCCGAGGGCAGAATCGCGGGCGCATGCAGGTTGATCTCGGTCGTGGCGGCGAGCGGCGCGGTGAGGTCCGGCTCGCGGCCCTCCTTCAATGCCTTGACCGCGTCGTTCAGCATGTCGGTGTAAAGCTGGAAACCGATCTCGTGAATTTCGCCCGACTGCTTGTCGCCCAGCACTTCGCCCGTGCCGCGAATTTCGAGGTCGTGCATCGCGAGATAGAAGCCCGCGCCGAGTTCTTCCATCTGCTGGATCGCTTCGAGCCGGCGCTGGGCCTGTTTCGTGAGACCTTGCGGATCGTGCACGAGCAGATACGAGTACGCCTGATGATGCGAGCGCCCGACGCGGCCGCGCAGCTGATGCAATTGCGCCAGCCCGAACTTGTCGGCACGATGGATCAGGATCGTGTTCGCGCTCGGCACGTCGATGCCGGTTTCGATAATCGTCGTGCACAGCAGCACGTTCGCCCGTTGCGCGACGAAATCGCGCATCACACGTTCGAGCTCGCGCTCATGCATCTGCCCGTGCGCCACGGCAATGCGCGCTTCCGGCACGAGCGCTTCGAGCATCGCGCGACGGTTCTCGATCGTCTCCACTTCGTTGTGCAGGAAGTACACCTGGCCGCCGCGCTTGAGTTCGCGCAGCATCGCCTCGCGGATCACGCTGTCTTCCTCGCGACGCACGAAGGTCTTGATCGCGAGGCGCTTCTGCGGCGCGGTCGCGATCACCGAGAAGTCGCGCAGGCCTTCGAGCGCCATGCCGAGCGTGCGCGGAATCGGCGTGGCGGTGAGCGTGAGCACGTCGACTTCGGCGCGCAGCGCCTTCAGCGCTTCTTTCTGGCGCACGCCGAAACGGTGTTCCTCGTCGATGATGACAAGGCCCAGCCGCTTGAACTGCACGTCCGACGACAGCAGCTTGTGCGTGCCGATCACGATATCGACGGTGCCCTCGTTGATCTGCTGGATCGACGCGTTGACTTCCTTCGTCGACTTGAAGCGCGACAGCTCCGCGATGCGCACCGGCCAGTCGGAGAAGCGGTCGGTGAACGTCTGCGTGTGCTGTTCGGCGAGCAAGGTGGTAGGCGAGAGCAGCGCGACCTGCTTGCCGCCGAGCACCGCGATGAACGCGGCGCGCAATGCGACTTCGGTCTTGCCGAAACCGACGTCGCCGCACACGAGACGGTCCATCGGCTTGCCGCTCGTCATGTCGCCGATCACGGCGGTAATGGCGGCGGCCTGATCGGGCGTCTCCTCGAAGCCGAAGCTTTCGGCGAACTTCGTGTAGTCGCGTGGTTCGAGCGCGAACGCGTGACCCTGACGCAGCGCGCGGCGCGCATACAGGTTCAGCAGTTCGGCCGCGGTGTCGCGAATCTGCTGCGCGGCGCGGCGCTTGGCCTTTTCCCACTGGCCCGAGCCGAGCGCATGCAGCGGCGCGCTTTCCGGATCGGCGCCGCTGTAGCGCGAAATCACGTGCAGTTGCGACACAGGCACGTAGAGATTGCTGTCGCCCTGGTATTCGAGGTGCAGGAACTCGGTGTCGCCTTCGCCGAGGTCCATCGTCACGAGGCCCCTATAGCGGCCGATACCGTGCTGCGAATGCACGACCGGGTCGCCGATCTTCAGCTCCGACAGGTCTCGCACCATCGAATCGACGTTGCTCGCCTGTTCCTGGCGCCGCCGCCCGGCGCGGCGCGCGAGCGGGCCATACAGCTCGGTCTCGGTGATGAGCGCGATGCCTTCGGCTGGAATCGCGAAGCCATTCGATAGCGGCGACACGCCGAGCGCGAAACGCGCTTCGCTCGCGAGCCAGTCGGCGTAGCTGTCGGTCGACGCCGGCAACAGATGGTTGTCGACGAAGAGTTGCATGATTGTCTCGCGCCGGCCCGCCGATTCGGCGGCGAACATCACGCGATGCGGCGTCGTGTCGAGATACGCGCGCAATGCGGAGATCGGGTCCTCGGCGTGACGGTCGATCGCGAGGTGCGGCAGCGGCGTCGCCCAGCCGCCGCCCGCGTTGCCCGGCAACACGAGGCGCGCGAACGGCTTCGCGAGCGTGAAGAAGTCTTCGTCGGAGAGAAAGAGGCGTTCCGGGTCGAGAATCGGCCGGTCGCGGTCGTGCGACAGGAAGTTGTGGCGCTGCTTCGTGTCGTTCGTGAAACGGCGGATCGCGGCGTCCAGGTCGCCGACGAAGGCGAGCTGGGCGTTGTCGGGCAGATAGTGGAAGAGCGTCGCCGTATCTTCGAAGAAGAGTGGCAGGTAATACTCGATCCCCGCCGACGGCACGCCATTGCCGATGTCCTTGTAGATCGACGCGCGGCTCGGATCGCCTTCGAACACCTCGCGCCAGCGGCTGCGAAACGCGGTGCGGGCGGTTTCGTCGAACGGGAATTCACGGCCCGGCAGGAGGCGCACGTCACGTACCGGGTAGAGGCTGCGCTGCGTGTCGGGATCGAACGCGCGGATCGAATCGACCTGGTCGTCGAAGAGGTCGATCCGGTAAGGCAGGGGGGAACCCATCGGAAACAGGTCGATCAGCGAGCCGCGCACGCAGTATTCGCCTGGCCGCACGACCTGGCTCACGTGTTCGTAGCCCGCCAGCGTCAATTGCGACTTCAGCTTCGTTTCGTCGAGCCGCGCGCCCTGGGTGAACGAGAACGTGTAGGCCGCCATGAACGACGCGGGCGGCATGCGATACAGCGCGGTCGTAGCGGGTACGAGCAGGATGTCGCAACGGCCTTCGCCGAGGTCGTGCAGCGTCGCGAGCCGCTCGGAGACGAGGTCCTGGTGCGGCGAGAACGTGTCGTAAGGCAGCGTTTCCCAGTCGGGAAGCAGACGCACGCGGGCTTCGGGCGCGAAGAACGCGATTTCCTGGGTGAGACGCTGCGCATCGACCGCGCTCGCGCAGACCACCGCCAGAAGCGGCACCTGCTCGCGATATGCAAGGTGATAGCGGGCGATCAGAAGCGCATCGGACGAGCCGTGCGTGCCGTCGAAGGCGAAACGCTGCCCGGCCTTGACCAGCGCGACGGGCGGGGTGGACTGCGATGAAACGGCGATATCTGGCATAACGAAAAGGCAGCCCTGGCTCACACGTGAGCGGCAAGTTTACGCGCGTCTCGACGTGGACGCGAAGGACCTATTATAAAATCCGTCCTTCACTTTGACTTTCCCGGCGTCCGCCCTCGTGACTTCACGTCTTTTTGCCCTGATCCCATCCGCGGGAACCGGCAGCCGCTCAGGCGCCGCGATGCCCAAGCAGTACCGCACCGTCGCGGGCCGGGACATGCTTCATTACTCGCTGGCCGCGTTCGATGCGTGCAGCGAATTTGCGCAGACGCTCGTGGTGATCGCCCCCGACGACCAGCATTTCGACGCCCGGCGCTTCGCCGGCCTGCGCTTCGCGGTGCGCCGCACGGGCGGGGCGTCGCGCCAGGCATCGGTGCTGAACGGCCTGCACGCGCTGGCCGAATTCGGCGCCGGTGACGACGACTGGGTTCTGGTGCATGACGCCGCGCGCCCCGGGATCACGGCGGCGCTGATCCGCTCGCTGGTCGCGGCGCTCAAGGACGACCCGGTGGGCGGCATCATGGCGTTGCCCGCCGCCGATACGTTGAAGCGCATCACGCCCGACAGCGATAACCGGATCGCCCGCACCGAGGCCCGCGACGGCCTGTGGCAGGCGCAGACGCCGCAGATGTTTCGCGTCGGCATGCTGCGCGAGGCGATCCTGCGCGCGCAGCAGGACGGCCATGATCTCACCGACGAGGCGAGCGCGATCGAATGGCTCGGCCACGCGCCGCGCCTCGTGCAGGGCAGCCTGCGCAACTTCAAGGTCACGTATCCCGAAGACTTCGATCTCGCGGATGCGATTCTCAGCCGGCCAGCGGCTTCCTGATTCAACAACGTACGACGACAGGTTAAAGAGCATATGGATATCAGGATCGGACAGGGTTATGACGTGCACGCGCTCGTACCGGGGCGCCCGCTCATCATCGGCGGCGTGACGGTGCCTTACGAGCGGGGCCTCCTTGGCCATTCCGACGCCGACGTGCTGCTGCACGCGATCACCGACGCGCTTTTCGGCGCTGCGGCGATGGGCGACATCGGCCGTCACTTTCCCGATACGGACGAACGTTTCAAGGGCGCGAATTCCCGTGTGCTGCTGCGCGAGTGCGCGAAGCGGGTGACCGACGCCGGCTTTGCGATCGGCAACGTCGACAGCACGGTGATCGCGCAGGCGCCGAAGCTCGCGCCGCATATCGATGCGATGCGCGCGAACATCGCCGAAGACCTGAACTTGCCGCTGGACCGCGTCAACGTGAAAGCGAAGACCAACGAGAAGCTGGGCTATCTGGGGCGGGGCGAGGGGATCGAGGCGCAGGCGGCGGTGCTGCTGTCGCGCGTTTGATTGCGTTGCGGCGAGCGCGATGCACCGCCCGCTGAAGGGCGCACGCAAGCGTTGAGTGAATGAGAAACGCCACGGCCTGAAAAGCCGTGGCGTTTCTCATTGCGCGCTCAGGCGCCGGGCAAACGCCAGGACGCCATGACATGGCGGCTTACTTCCCTTCGGCTGCAATCACCAGCGCCGCTGCGTTGATCACCGCGGCGATACGGCCGACGTCGCGCAATTGCGTCGCGCTCATGCCGTCGGCGACCAGGTTCTCCGCGTGCGATTTCACGCAGAAGTGGCACTTGCCGATAATCGATGCCGCGAGCGCGTACATCTCGAAGCGACGCTTGTCCACGCCGCCGTGCGACGCGTATGCGTTCATCCGCAGGCCAGCCGGTTGCGTCTTGAGATCGGCGTTGTCGGCCATCTCGAGATACGGATACCAGACGTTGTTCATGCCCATCAACGCAGCGGCCGTCAGCACGCCGTTCGTTTCTTCCGGCGACAGCACACCCGCATTACGGATCGCATCGACGATCACGTGGCTCTTCGCCGCGAATGCCGCGGCCAGCGCGACGCCAACTGCATCCGTGCCTTCCAGCGACGAGCGCGCAATCGTGCCGTCCAGATTCAGGCGGATATCTTTCGCGTAATCGGGAACGAGATCTTTAATTGAAGAAAGAAATTCCATTGATATCTCCTGGCAGATTGCCGATAAAAAAGCCCGCCGGCTCTTTCAAGCCTGGCGGGCTTTCCACTGCAATGCTTATTACAGCGTTGCGCCGCCCACTGCACGGTTGCACGGGCACAGTTCGTCCGTTTGCAGACCGTCGAGAATACGCAGCACTTCTTCCGGGTTACGGCCGACGTTCAGGTTGTTCACCGAAACGTGCTGGATCGTGTTGTCCGGGTCGACGATGAACGTGGCGCGCAGTGCCACGCCCGCTTCCTTGTCGCGCACGCCGAGCTGGTCGATCAGTTCGCCCTTGACGTCGCCGAACGCATAGTGGTTCAGCTTGTTCAGGTCCTTGTGTTCACGACGCCATGCGAGCTTGACGAATTCGTTGTCGACGCTGCCGCCGAGCAGAACGGCGTCGCGTTCCGCGAAATCCCTGGCGAGCTTGCCGAATTCGACGATTTCCGTCGGGCACACGAACGTGAAATCCTTCGGGTAGAAGTAGATGATCTTCCACTTGCCCGGGAACGACTGTTCGGTGATTTCTTCGAACGCCGACACGCCGTTTTCTTCATGATTGTTGAAGCCCGGCTTGGCTGCAGTGACGGTGAAAGCTTCGAGTTTATCGCCCACGGTTTTCATGCGGATACTCCTGTGTGTGTTGAAAAACAATCTGTTCAGGCTGTCCTGCCCGCTGTAACGGATGAGACGTTACTTGAAGGTCACTATAACTCTATTAAGCAATTAAATCAATAGTTTTTGACTAATACATCGGATAGATTTTTTTCACTGGCTCGATAGATCGGGCCATGCGTCTCCGTTTGCGGTGTTTTGCTGGCTGCCGTCCCGTGCGCCGGATCCGGAAGGAAGTCAGATGCCTTTCGCGAGCGGGAAGTCGATCGTGACTTCGAGTCCGGGGCCGGGCGTCCGGTTGCGCAGACGCAGCGAGCCGCGATAACGGCCGACCAGGCGCTGCACGATCGCCATGCCGAGCCCGGTGCCGTTCGCCTGGCTGCGCGCCGAATTCACACGATAGAACGGTCGTGTGACAAGCGCGAGCTGGTCTTCCGGAATACCGGGCCCCTCGTCGACCACGGACAGTTCCACGCGCGAATGCGACACACGCGTTTCGATGACGACGCGCGGAATGCCGTCGCCGTCGCTCAAACCGTACTTGCGCGCATTCTCGACCAGATTGCCGACAACGCGCCGCATGTCGGTCTCGTCCGCCTCGACCACCGCCGACGGCGCGAGCCGCGTCACGAGGCGCATGCCGTCTTCGCTCGCCATGCGCGCGGCCACTTCTCCTGCGATCACGGAAAGATCGACCGGTTCCGTCATTCTTTGCACAGGCCGCGCGTAATCCAGGAACCGGCCGATGATCATGTCCATCTGTTCGATGTCGTCGACCATCGCGTCCTTCGTGCTCTGGTCGGACGGACTCATTTCCGTTTCGAGCCGCAGGCGCGCGAGCGGGGTGCGCAGGTCATGCGAAATGCCGGCGAGCATCAGCGCGCGATCGGCCTCGAGCTGTTCGAGGTCGGTCACCATCTGGTTGAAGCTCCGGTTTGTTTCAGCGGCGACGCCCATGCCGCGCTCGGGCAGCGGCTCGGGCGACTGCCCGGAACCCACCTTGCGCGCGGCCATCGCGAGCCGCGCGAACGGTCTGTTCACGAGACTCGTGATGAACGCCGCGCCGAACAGCGACAGCGCGAGCGCGAAGATGCCCCATCCAGCCCACTGCAGACCGGTGACGTTGTCGAGCTGGTCGCGATCGAGCGCGACCCAGTAGTCGTCATCGTCGATCTTGAAGCTGATCCATACGCCTGGAATATCGTTGACCGTCTGCGCGATGACCGTATCGTCGCCAAGACGTCCGCGGATGTCGTGTTCGATCAGCCGGTTGAGCGACTCGTCCGGTTGAAGGCGATATTTGTCGGTGGTTTCGCGCGGATACACGCGCACCCCTTCGTTGCTTTCCAGATCCTGCAGCAGGGCGCGCCGCAGGTCGGGATCGGAATAAAGGAGGGCGGTGCGCGTGAGCTTCACGATCGCGACGAGCTGCAACGCCACGCGCTGCGCGCGCGGCTCGCGTTCGATGACCCGGAAGCTCTGGAACCATGCGGCGAGACTGACCGCGATCAGAAGCGCGATCAGCAGGAAGGTCCGCCAGAAAAGGCCGCCGAACGCGAGCGTCAGGAGGCGCCGGTCGATCCGCATGGGCCCTTCTCGTCAGAAAGCAGGCGCGACAACCTCGGGGAGACCGTCAAGCCGCGCCGTCGGGGATGAAGACATAGCCGAGACCCCACACCGTCTGGATGAAACGCGGGCTGCCCGGATCCGGTTCGATGAGCTTGCGCAGACGCGAGATCTGCACGTCGAGGCTGCGGTCGAACACTTCGTATTCACGGCCGCGTGCAAGCTCCATCAGCTTTTCGCGCGACAGTGGCTGGCGCGGATGACGCGCGAACACCTTCAGCACGGAGAACTCACCGGTGGTGAGCGGAATTTCCTGGCCGGCCTTCGTCAGCGTGCGGGTTGCGAGGTTGAGCGCGAATTCGCCGAACTCGAAAACCTCGGTGGTCTCGGAAGGCGCACCCGGGAGTTCCGACGGCGACTGGCGACGCAGCACCGCGTGAATGCGCGCGACGAGTTCGCGTGGATTGAATGGCTTTGGCAGGTAATCGTCGGCGCCCATTTCGAGCCCGACGATGCGGTCGACGTCTTCACCCTTCGCCGTCAGCATGATGATCGGCGTGCGATCGTTGCTGCCGCGCAGACGCCGGCAGATCGAGAGGCCATCCTCGCCAGGAAGCATCAGGTCGAGCACGAGCAGATCGAACCGCTCACGGACCCACAGCTTGTTCATTGACGGTGCGTTTTCAGCGACATAGACGTTGAAGCCCTGTTCGCCCAGATAGCGGCGCAGCAGATCGCGCAGACGCGGATCGTCATCGACGACGAGGATTTTTGAAGGGTTTTTGGTTTCCATAGTCGGCATCTTAGCGCGATTACAAAGCGGTGCCCGTTCGCACCAATTATCAGGTTACAGTCAGTTACAAAATTTACCCTGCTCGTGGCACGACGTAAAGCATGCGCGCTTACACTCCTTTACTGTTTGCGGCTGTTCGGTAGATACTTCACTCGACAAAAAACTCTCGCTCCCGGTTATTGCTGGGGTTTGCACACGCATTTGAGGTACCGGTTGGCGCGCCACGAAGGGAAAAAGATGAAGGGAGGGGTTTGGCCGAATGTGCGCTTGCGCGTGATTGCACTGGCGGTTGCCGGCACGCTGACTGGCACATTGGCTTCGATGCCCACCCACGCCCAGCCTGCGCCAGACCGGGTGGCGAATTCCCGTTCGTCCGGGCATAACGGAAATAAGGCACCGCGTCCGCCGCGTGGCGTGCACGCCGATTCACCAGCATCGGACATCATGATGCGCACCGCGGTTCCCCCCGATCTCGATCAACGTCGTCGCGATGGGCACATGACGCCCGACGAGCGACGGCTCCTGCGTCAGCACATCGAAGACGCCGTGCGTGAGCTCTACAAGCGGTAGGTGTTTCGTTTGCTCCGTCGTGCGTGAACGTTCTGGCTGCACTTCCAGTGCGCTTCAAAAATCCCCTGGCTGCTCCTTCGTCACCCTTCATCATCATGTAGCACCGGACTTCGTTGCGCGTGTAACGTACAGGCTCGGTGCTGGCGCGAACGTGTGGCATCTTTCGCTCTCATGTGAGCTACGCTGACGTTACGTCCGCAACGATCTCACGGCGGATGCGATGCTGGCGGAACCAGCGGTGTGTATCCCTGCCGAAATAAAAATGCTTCGACGTTGCGACTTCAACAGTACCGCGACAACACCGCGAAATCGCGAAGCGCGTAAAGAGTTGACCGGGGTTGACTGGAACGCAAACCAGAAGACGAACGAGGTGCGCCATGAAACGACGCGATTTCCTTGCGATGGCATCGGTGGCATCCGCGGCCAGTGCCGCCATGTGGCTGCCGGCGGCGTTCGTGGCGCAGGGTGCGGCGCGCGTCGATGAACCGGCGTCCGGCGCATTTCCAGACACGCTGGGCGAACGCGATTATCGCAACCTGTTGATTCTCGTCGAACTGAAGGGAGGCAATGACGGTCTGAACACGGTCATTCCCTACGCCGATCCGGCGTACTACACGCTGCGCAAAAACATCGGCATCAGACGCGAGCAGTTGATTCAACTCGACGGACAAACGGCGCTCCATCCCGCGTTGCAGTCGCTGATACCGCTTTGGCAAGCGCGCGAACTCGCCATCGTGCAGGGCGTGGGCTACGGGCAGCCGAACCTGTCGCATTTTCGTTCGATCGAGATCTGGGACACCGCGTCGCGCGCGGATCAGTATCTGCGCGAAGGCTGGCTTTCGCGCGCGTTTGCGCAGCGCCCCGTACCGGCCGGTTTTGCCGCCGACGGCGTGATGATCGACAGCGTGGAAATGGGCCCGTTCGCAAACGGCGCGCGCACGATCAGGCTCGTCGACCCGATGCAGTTTGCGCGCATGTCGCGGCTTGTCACGCCGGTCTCACTGCATGAGCGCAACCCTGAACTTCACCACGTGCACGACGTTGACAGGGACATCGTCAACGCGGCTCCCGTTATCCGTCTCGCGACCGGTGCGCACGAAGGACAACCCGAACTGAAGACGGTGTTTCCTCCGGGCGCGTTCGGTGCATCGGTCAGGACAGCAATGCAGGTCCTGTCCGCCGGAAATCACGCTCCGGGGTTGCCGCTGGCCGGCGAGGGCGTCGCGGCGATCCGTCTGACGTTGAACGGTTTCGACACGCATCAGAATCAGTCCGGCCGGCACGCGGCTTTGCTCGCGCAACTGGCGGAAGGTCTGATGTCGATGAAAGCGGCGCTGGTCGAAATGGGGCGCTGGGACCACACGCTTGTGATGACGTACTCGGAATTCGGGCGGCGTGCACGCGAGAATCCGGGCAATGGCACCGATCACGGCACCGTGGCGCCGCACTTCGTCGCAGGCGGCCGGGTGCGCGGCGGTTTGCATGGCGTGCCGCCGGTGCTCACGCGACTCGATGGCAACGGCAATCTGCCGGTGGGCGTCGACTTCCGCGAGATGTACGCGACAGTGCTTGCGTCGTGGTGGGGGCTCGATCCGTCGATTGTGCTTCGGGAGCGGTTTGCACCACTCCCGTTGCTGCACGTTTGATTCTGGTTGTGTCGCGCTGGAAACTTTGACTGATTAGCTCGATTTGCGCGCTGCGCGCCACGCGATCCAGAGCTTGCGGACCGGCGTTAGCGCGATCCGTTGATGCAGGACCTGGTAGCCTGCGCGCTCGATCTCGTCGAGCACCGCGAGCGAAAGCGCCGCTTGTGCGCGAAGCGTGCGCTGTGCCGACCGCTCGTCGGCCGGGATCGCGGCGAGCGCGGCGTACAGCGCGTCGCGCGCGCGCGTTGTCTGGAAGCGCATCAGTTCAGTGAACGCGTCGCTGTAACGGCGGTTGATCAGGTCCGCGGCCGTCACGTTGAAGCGCTGCATTTCGTCGATGGGGATATAGATGCGTCCGTGGCGCGCATCGTCGCCGAGGGCTTCGACGAACTGCGCGAGCATCAGCGCCTGACCGAGCGCCGGAGCCCAGTTCGACACCTGCGCCGGATTGCGTGCGGTAGCGCGCGCGACGAGCGTGGCAAACGTGCCGCCGACGCTCGCCATATAGCGCTGCAAATTTGGATAGTCGAGATAGCGGGCCTGATCGAGATCCATCTCGTAGCCGGCGAGCAGCGCCTGCAGCGACGGATAGCTGTCTTCGAGGTCGCTGAGCCAGACGGTGAGCGCCTTCGACACCGGATGCGACGGCTCACCCGCGGCGAGCGCGGCGATTTCCTTCTGCCACCATGCGAGCTTCGTACGGCCGATGGTCGGATCGCTCGTTTCCTTGACGGTCTCCTCGAATTCGCGGCGCAGCGCGAAGAGGGCGGTCAACAGCGGCTGGCGGGCGACGGACGCCTGACGAAGCGCGTAATAGGCGCTGGAGCCGGGCGGGGCGGCTTTCTGCTGGCAATATTCGTCGAAATTCACTGGAATGGGGGTGTGGGGAATCGGATGCAGGGAGCGCACACCGTGCGCTGTGGCAAGCCGAAAATTGTAGCATCGCGATCGATTTCGCAGATGCAGACAAGCGTTGGCCAATCGGTTAGAATTTCGCGCTTACGCTTTCGGGCGCGGCTTCGGCGGGCAGCATCCGTTGATGAGCGAACGGTGGCGAGCCAGAACATCGGGTAGCGTGCTCACGCATTCAGCCCGGCTGCGAGGATGGCGAAATTGGTAGACGCACCAGGTTTAGGTCCTGACGCCAGCAATGGTGTAGGGGTTCGAGTCCCCTTCCTCGCACCACTCTTTTTTCATATTGATTCTTCCCGGCAGGTTCGCCGCGCGGATGTCCTCGCGTGATATCGCGCGCGGTCATTCACCGGGCAGCGCCATCGCATATCACGGTTTCGAAGGCATCACGGAAGGGCCGCGTCCTGTCGTCTATCCCGGTGACCGCTGCATGAGCGGCGGCTGCCGGCCGCTACGGACGGAAGCCGGGCAATCGATGCAGGTCAGGCGTCACGCGCCTGCATGTTCTGGATGACCTTGTCGAGCGCGTTGCTCAACGAGGCCCGTTCGTTCTCGTCGAGGCACGCGAAGAGATCCAGGTTCCATTTGCGCGCGACGGGCATCACACGACGATAGAGTGCGCGTCCTTGCGCCGTGAGCGAAACGAGCACGACACGGCCATCATCTTCACTCGCCTCACGCATGACGAGCCCCTGTTTGATAAGCGCCTCGGCGGCGCGGCTCGCCTGGCTCTTGTCGAGATTCGCATGTCGCGCGAGATCCATGATCGAAAACGGTCCAAACGATCCCACCGATGCGATCACGCGCGCTTCCGGAAGCGTGACGTCGAGCTTCTCCTGATAGCGTTCACCGATGCCGCGTTCGGCGAGCTTGTTCAGAACGTGCAGACGGTACGTCAGGAACTGCTCGAGTCCGGCTTTGGCGGATGCCTTCATGGTGTTCCCGGGTTGGGTGGATGAAGCGTGCCGCTGTGATTGCTGGCGCGTGAGCCAGGCGGGTCAACGCGCGCCGTATTTTAGTCGTGCAAGCTGTTCTGCCTCGTTCGCGAGCAGCCGCGCCGCGTCGCGGATCGCGACCTCGAGCGTGATCGGGCCAGGCGCCGGCGAGAAGCAACCCGTGAAGTGTTCCGACAGGCGCGGCAACGCGGCAGAATCGATCGCACCGGAAAGCAGGGTGGCCGGTACGCCCGCAGCCGCGGCATGCCGGCACGCGATGAACGGCGCCTTGCCATGCAGCGTCTGGACGTCCGAACGGCCTTCGCCCGTGATCAGCCAGTTGGCGCCTTCGAGCGCGGCGTCGAGGCCGATCTGCTGGGCAACGACTTCAGCGCCCGGTTGAAACTGCGCGCCCAGCATGTGAAGCGCGAAACCCAGGCCTCCCGCGGCGCCCGCACCGGCTTCATCGCGCGCCCGGCGATTGAGCGCGGGTTCGAGCAGATCGGCGAAACGGGAGAGGACCGCGTCGATAGTCGCAACCTGGTCTGGTTTCACGCCTTTTTGCGGACCGAACACAGCGGTTGCGCCATGTTCGCCGGTGAGCGGATTGTCGACGTCCGACATGCCGGTGAAGCTCGTGTCAGCGAGCCGCGCATCGAGTTGCGACGCGTCGACGCGCACGAGTTTCGCGAGTTGTTCCGGCGTGGGCTCGAGTTCCAGGCCTTGCGCATCGTACAGTTTCAACCCGAGCCCAACCAGCAGGCCCGCGCCGCCATCGTTCGTGCTGCTGCCGCCAAGCGCGACGAAGAACCTGCGCACGCCGGTATCGAGCAACGCACGGATCGCTTCGCCCATGCCGCGCGTGCTGCGCGCCTCGACGGGCACGCCCATGCCGACCGGATCGGTGATGCCGACGATTTCCGCCGTTTCGATGATTGCACTGCCGTCGGCAAGCAGGCCCGTGGCCGCCTCGCGCACCGGGCCCGCCGCACCGCGCACCGACAGCACCGAACGTTTGCCGCCATGCATGAGCATTGCGTCGAGCGTGCCTTCGCCGCCATCGGCCATCGGGCACGTACGCACGACCGCGTCTGGTCGCGCACGCTGGATGCCGGCGGCGATGGCCGCGGCGACCTGGTCGGCGCCAAGCGAGCCTTTGAAGGAATCGGGAGCAATGACGACGACAGGCGTGGACGACAGGTTCGGCATGGTGTCTCGTAAGGGTTGTTGTCGGGCGATGCGCACCGCGGCGAGCTGCGATGCGAGCGTGGACGATAGCTTAGCAGCATGGCGCCGGCCACTGAATATGTCGTATGGCATAGCGGCTATCCAGTTGCCAGTCCGCTTCGCGTGACCGGGCGCGCGTTGCCGGAAAGACACGCTGTCTGTGCGGGAAAAGCTCTGGAAAAGGCCGTAATCGGGGCCCGGCAGCCGCAAAATATGCGCGGAAAGATCGAATCCCGGCTTGACGCGCAAATAGTTTGCTAAAATATTCGGCTCTTCTGACCCAAACCGCGTTGCAGGCGCCCCGAGGGCCCGCGGCGAGATGTGCGCGATCGATGCAGGCTGTGCCCGGACCGGGCGTCAAAAGCGGCAGCGAGAGGCAGCGCGGAAAAGATAACTGATTCGCTCGAATAATTTTAGGACGATTGAAGCCATGGCTAACGTTGTTGAAAACCTCGGCAAGCTCGAACGCCGCGTAACGATTTCCCTGCCGAAAGACACCGTGCAGAAGGAAGTGGACTCGCGCATCCGCCAGCTGGCGAAAAATGTGCGCATGCCGGGCTTCCGCCCGGGCAAGGTGCCGCTCAAAATGGTGACGCAACAGTATTCGGGCCAGGTGGAAGCTGAAGTGCTGAGCGACAAGGTCGGCAAGGAGTTCTTCGACATCAGTCGCGCTGAGAACCTGCGCGTGGCCGGTCAGCCGAGCTTCGCGCCGAAGACCGACGCCGCTGAAAGCGACTACGCGTTCGACGCCACGTTCGAGATCTATCCGGAGGTGAAGCTGGGTGACGTCGCGACGGCTGAAATCGAACGCACGACGACCACCATCAGCGAAGCGGAAATCGACCGCACGCTGGATATCCTGCGCAAGCAGCGCGTCCATTACCACGCACGCGGCGAAGCTGGCGAGCATGGCGACGGCGGCGGCGACACGGCAGCGAAAGACGCTGACCGCGTGACCGTCGACTTCGTCGGCAAGATCGATGGCGAAGTGTTTGAGGGCGGCAGTGCCGACGATTTCGCGTTCGTGCTCGGCGAAGGCCGCATGCTGCCGGAATTCGAAAAGGCAGCGGCAGGCCTCAAGGTCGGCGAATCGAAGGAATTCGATCTGGCGTTCCCGGCCGACTATCACGGCAAGGACGTCGCCGGCAAAACGGCGCAGTTCACGATCACGATGAAGAAGATCGAATGGCCGCACCTGCCGGAAATCGACGCTGAATTCGCGAAGTCGCTCGGTATCGAAGACGGCGATCAGGTCAAGATGCGCGCCGAAATCAAGGACAACCTCGAGCGCGAAGCGAAGCGTCGCACGCAGGGCATCGTCAAGAACCAGGTCATGGACGCGCTCCTGAAGATCTCGGAACTCGACGTGCCGAAGGCGCTGATCGAGCAGGACCAGCAACGCCTCGTCGAAATGGCGCGTCAGGATCTGACGCAACGCGGCGTACCGAACGCAGCCGACGCACCGATCCCGGCGGAAATGTTCGCTGAGCAGGCCGAGCGCCGCGTGAAGCTCGGCCTCGTGCTGGCTGAACTGGTCAAGGCAAACGAGTTGCAGGCAAAGCCGGAACAGATCCGCGCCGAAGTCGACGAATTCGCGAAAAGCTACGAAGACCCGAAGGAAGTCGTCCGCTGGTATTATTCGAACCAGCAGCGCCTGGCGGAAATGGAAGCGTACGTCGTTGAAGCCAACGTCGTCGATTTCGTGCTCGGCAAGGCCAAAGTGACGGACAAGGAAGTGAGCTTCGAGGAACTGGCAAGCGCGACGGCGCAGGCGTAAGCGTCGTCATAACGGCGTGCCGGCTGTCGGAGCGACGGCCGCACGCCGTTTTTTTATGTCCGGCGTATCGTGCGGGCTTGAAACTGGCGTCGCCGTACTCACCTGCCTCACGAACAAGAACATTCCAGACAAGGATCCACCGCATGACCTTTCGCGCTCAATTGCTGGACACGTTAGCCTCCCACGCGCCCCGGGATCTCGAGGCGCAGGCGCTCGGGCTCGTCCCGATCGTCGTGGAAACGAGCGGACGTGGCGAGCGTTCGTACGACATCTACTCGCGTCTCCTCAAGGAGCGGGTGGTGTTCCTGGTCGGCGAAGTGAATGACCAGACGGCCAATCTCGTCGTCGCGCAGTTGCTGTTCCTCGAAAGCGAGAATCCCGACAAGGACATCAGCTTTTACATCAACAGTCCGGGCGGCTCGGTGTCGGCCGGCATGGCGATTTACGACACGATGCAGTTCATCAAGCCGGACGTGTCGACGCTGTGCATGGGTCTGGCCGCGAGCATGGGCGCGTTCCTGCTGGCAGCCGGCGCGAAGGGCAAGCGTTTCACGCTGCCGAACGCGCGCGTCATGATTCACCAGCCGCTGGGTGGCGCACGGGGACAGGCGTCGGACATCGAAATTCAGGCCCGGGAAATCCTGTACCTGAAGGAACGTCTGAACCAGCTGCTCGCGCATCACACCGGGCAGCCGGTCGAACGCATTGCGCGTGACACCGATCGCGACAATTTCATGTCGGGCGACGATGCGCAGGCTTACGGGCTCGTTGATCAGGTCCTGCACAAGCGTCCCTGATCGGGCAATGTGCCCCAAAACAGGGCAAAGGGTCGGACGACAATCCAATGAGAAGCATCTGACCCGACCCTGAGCGCCTGCGGCGAACACGCCGCCCCAGCCTTTGCGTGTCGTCCTGGGCCGACTGCGGGGCTGGAGCAAACGGCGTATTATGTAATCGAGTGTCCGGAGGCTCACACATCTATGGCGGACAAGAAAGGTTCTAACAGCGAAAAGCTGTTGTATTGCTCGTTCTGTGGCAAGAGCCAGCATGAAGTCAAAAAGCTGATTGCCGGCCCGTCGGTCTTCATCTGCGATGAATGTATCGACCTGTGCAACGAAATCATCCGCGACGAGGCCGCTGGCTCCGGTGCGGAAACGGGCCTGTCCAGGTCCGATCTGCCGAGTCCGCAGGAAATCCGCGAAATCCTCGATCAGTACGTGATCGGCCAGGAGCGCGCGAAGAAAATCCTCGCGGTCGCGGTGTACAACCACTACAAGCGCCTGAAGCATCTCGACAAGAAAGACGAAATCGAGCTGTCGAAGAGCAACATCCTGCTGATCGGCCCGACGGGCTCCGGCAAGACGCTGCTCGCGCAGACGCTCGCGCGTCTTCTGAACGTCCCGTTCGTCATTGCCGATGCAACGACGCTGACGGAAGCTGGCTATGTCGGCGAGGACGTCGAGAACATCATTCAGAAGCTGCTGCAGAACTGCAATTACGAAGTCGACAAGGCGCAGCGCGGCATTGTCTACATCGACGAAATCGACAAGATCAGCCGCAAGTCGGACAACCCGTCGATCACCCGCGATGTTTCGGGCGAAGGCGTCCAGCAGGCATTGCTGAAGCTCGTCGAAGGCACGATGGCATCGGTGCCGCCGCAAGGTGGCCGTAAGCATCCGAACCAGGACTTCATCCAGGTCGATACGACCAACATCCTGTTCATCTGCGGCGGCGCGTTCGACGGCCTCGAAAAGGTCATCGTCGATCGCACGGAAAAGACCGGCATCGGCTTCGGCGCGAGCGTCAAGAGCAAACAGGATCGCGACGCCGGCGAAGTGCTGCGCGAAGTCGAACCGGAAGATCTGATCAAGTTCGGCCTGATTCCGGAACTGATCGGCCGTCTGCCGGTGGTGGCGACGCTTGGCAAGCTCGACGAAGTCGCGCTGATGAAAATTCTCGTCGAACCGAAGAACGCGCTGATCAAGCAGTATCACAAGCTCTTCAATATGGAGCGCGTCGAACTGGAGATCCGTCCGGGGGCGCTGCAGGCTGTCGCGCGCAAGGCGATCCGCCGCAAGACAGGCGCACGGGGTCTGCGATCGATCCTGGAACAGGCCTTGCTGGACGTGATGTACGAGTTGCCGACGATGAAGGGCGTAAGCAAGGTCATCATCGACGACAACGTCATCGATGGCGACGGCAAACCGTTGTTGATCTACGAAGACGCGCCCAAGGTCGCGGGTTCGAATTGATCGGCTTTCCGGGTTCTGCAAAAAAGCCGTTCATGGCGACGTGAACGGCTTTTTCGTTTATCTTGTGGTCAGGATGGTTGTTTTATTTACTGGAGTCACTGAACTTTCGGAGTCACTGAACTTTTCCCACACGCGGAGGCCTTGCAATCTTTTTTGCTGACCTCACCTATCGAACGAACTGATTCCACTCATGGGGAAATGAAATGTCAGGAACCCAACTCCTTCCGCCGGAACGCATTACGCTCCCGCTGCTCCCGCTGCGTGACGTGGTCGTATTCCCGCACATGGTGATTCCGCTCTTCGTAGGCCGCCCGAAGTCGATCAAGGCTCTCGAAGCAGCGATGGAAGGCGGCAAGCACATCATGCTCGTCGCCCAGAAAACGGCTGCGAAAGATGAGCCGACCGAAAAGGACATGTACGAAACAGGATGTATCGCCAACATCCTGCAGATGCTGAAACTGCCCGACGGTACCGTGAAGGTGCTCGTCGAAGGTCTTCAGCGCGCGAAGACGCTTTCCATCGAAGAACAGGAAACGCAGTTTTCGTGCGAAGTCATGCCGCTCGAACCCGACCACGCCGACAGCGCTGAAACTGAAGCGCTGCGCCGCGCGATCGTGTCGCAGTTCGACCAGTACGTGAAGCTGAACAAGAAGATCCCGCCGGAGATTCTCACGTCGCTGTCTGGCATCGACGAAGCAGGGCGTCTGGCCGATACGATCGCCGCGCATCTGCCGTTGAAGCTCGACCAGAAGCAGCACATTCTCGAGATGTTCCCGGTCATCGAGCGCCTCGAGCATCTGCTCGCGCAACTCGAAGCCGAGATCGACATTCTCCAGGTCGAAAAGCGCATTCGTGGGCGCGTGAAGCGCCAGATGGAAAAGAGCCAGCGCGAGTACTACCTGAACGAGCAGGTCAAGGCGATCCAGAAGGAACTCGGCGAAGGCGAGGAAGGTGCGGATCTCGAGGAACTCGAGAAGCGCATCACCGCCGCCCGCATGCCGAAGGAAGCCAAAAAGAAGGCCGATGCCGAGCTGAAGAAGCTCAAGCTGATGTCGCCGATGTCGGCTGAAGCCACTGTCGTGCGCAACTACATCGACACGCTGATCGCGCTGCCGTGGCGCAAGAAGAGCAAGGTCAACAACGACCTTTCGAACGCCGAAACCGTGCTCGACGAAGACCACTTCGGTCTCGAGAAAGTGAAGGAACGCATTCTCGAGTATCTCGCGGTCCAGCAACGTGTCGACAAGGTGAAGGCGCCGATCCTGTGCCTCGTCGGGCCTCCGGGTGTCGGCAAGACGTCGCTCGGCCAGTCGATCGCTCGCGCGACGAACCGCAAGTTCGTGCGCATGGCGTTGGGTGGCGTGCGCGACGAAGCCGAAATTCGCGGCCACCGTCGTACGTACATTGGTTCGATGCCGGGCAAGATCCTGCAAAGTCTGACGAAAGTCGGCGTGCGCAATCCGCTTTTCCTGCTCGACGAAGTCGACAAGATGGGCCAGGATTTCCGCGGCGATCCGTCTTCGGCACTGCTGGAAGTGCTCGATCCGGAGCAGAACCATACGTTCGCCGATCACTACGTCGAAGTCGATTTCGATCTCTCGGACGTGATGTTCGTGGCGACGTCGAACTCGCTGAATATTCCGCCGCCGCTGCTCGACCGGATGGAAGTGATCCGTCTGGCGGGTTACACGGAAGACGAAAAGGTCAGTATCGCGCAACGTTATCTGCTGCCGAAGCAGAAGAAGAACAACGGCCTGAAGGAAGGCGAAGTCGAGGTGACGGAATCCGCGATCCGCGACATCATTCGTTATTACTCGCGCGAATCGGGCGTGCGTTCGCTCGAACGTGAGATTTCGAAGATCTGCCGCAAGGTCGTGAAGATGCTTCTGCTGAAGAAGGCGGAAGGCGCGGTGAAGGTCGACGGCAGCAATATCGATACCTTCCTCGGCGTGCGCAAGTACGACTTCGGTCTGGCTGCGAAGGAAAACCAGGTGGGTCAGGTGACGGGTCTCGCGTGGACGGAAGTCGGCGGCGATCTGCTGACGATCGAAGCCGCGGTCATGCCGGGCAAGGGCAATGTGATCCGCACGGGTTCGCTCGGCGATGTGATGAAGGAATCCGTCGAGGCAGCGCGCTCGGTGGTCCGCTCGCGTTCGCGCCGTCTGGGTATCAAGGACGAAGCGTTCGAGAAGCAGGACATTCACATCCACGTGCCGGAAGGCGCGACGCCGAAGGACGGTCCTTCGGCCGGTGTCGCGATGACGACCGCGCTGGTGTCGGTGCTGACCAGCATTCCGGTGCGTGCCAATGTCGCGATGACGGGCGAAATCACGTTGCGTGGCGAAGTGCTTCCGATCGGCGGCCTGAAGGAAAAGCTGCTGGCGGCGCATCGCGGCGGCATCAAGCTGGTGCTGATTCCGGAGGAAAACGTCAAGGATCTGACGGAGATTCCGGATAACGTGAAGAACGCAATCGAGATCGTGCCGGTCCGCTGGATCGACAAGGTGCTCGAACTCGCGCTCGAACGTGTGCCACAACCGTTGCCAGAAGAAGAGCCGAAGGCAGCAACGCCGGCTGTTGCAGCCGAACCGGTCAAGGATTCTGCATCGGAAGTCGTGAAGCACTGATCGATCCAGGTGGTTCCTGCAGCAGAAAAACCCGCGGCCTGGCCGCGGGTTTTTTATTACCAGCAACGTTTGCGAGCGCTGCTTTCACATCGCCGACGCGTCTTTTTCCCAACATGTGCGCAAAGCACGTACGCGTCATGCAAACTGGTTGCGCACGCATCGATCGACTGCGCAATTCCGTCATAAATTACGTGCAGAATGTGCGCCCGAATCAGGCTCAACCCCGCTTGACACAAGGGTTTCGGCCCATTCTAATTAGCTGGCCCGGTACGTTGTGCCGTGCCTGCTTATAAACCGGCGCCAAAGGCGCTATCACGATTGCCCAATAACATTCTCGGGGGCTGGAATGAACAAGACGGAATTGATCGATCACATCGCGCAACAAGCAGACATTTCGAAAGCTGCAGCGGGGCGTGCACTCGATGCTGTGATTGGCGGCGTCAAAGGGACGTTGAAGAAGGGCGGTTCTGTTACGCTGGTTGGCTTCGGTACATTTGCCGTGGGCAAGCGCACGGCTCGCACGGGTCGCAATCCGCGCACAGGCGCCGCGATCAAGATCAAGGCAGCCAAGGTGCCTAAATTTAGGCCTGGCAAAGCACTGAAGGATGCGCTAAACTAATGGGCTCGCTGACTGGGGTTCTTGTAAAAGCTACCTGATACAGTGCATCAGTCAGCGTCAGTTCGATGTGCAGCGCACGCACGAGCAGTTCACGTGAATCGCGGAACGGGTGCTTAGCTCAGTTGGTAGAGCGGCGCCCTTACAAGGCGTAGGTCGGGAGTTCGAGCCTCTCAGCACCCACCAGTTCCCGATGTCGCGGCAGCGAACGAGCAGTCAGGATGTGCAAAAGGAGTGGTAGTTCAGTCGGTTAGAATACCGGCCTGTCACGCCGGGGGTCGCGGGTTCGAGTCCCGTCCACTCCGCCAGTATCTTCGAAAGGCGAACCCCGGTTCGCCTTTTTTATTGCCCGCTGTTGTAATATCGGGCGTTCTGTTTTTGGCCGACCCTCACGCATGCTTGATTTTTTCCGCAATCACAAACGCCTGATGATGTTCATGCTCGTCCTCGTCATTGTGCCGGGGTTGGGATTTGTCGGTATCCAGGGCTTCCGCGGTTTCTTTGACGAGAGCGCGAACGTCGCGAGCGTTAACGGTCACAAGATCACGCGCGTCGAATACGACAACGCGATGCGCCAGCAGCTCGATCGCGCACGTCAGGTTCTCGGCGCACGGTTCGACATGAAGTCGTTCGATACGCCAGAACGCCGCCGCGACATGCTCGACGGCCTGATTCAGGAGCGTGTGCTCGCCGATGAAACGCAGCGCCTGCATCTGACGGCGTCTGACGACGCGGTGCGCCGCACGTTGCTGTCCGATCCTGTCATTTCTTCGCTGAAAAATGCCAACGGCACGATCGACGTCGACCGCTACAAGCAGCTGCTTGCGATGCAGGGCATGACGCCCGAGCAGTACGACGAGCGGGTACGTTACGGTCTTGCCACGCAGCAATTGCCCGCGGCCATCGAGTCGAGCGCGTTCACCTCGAAGACACTCGCACAGCGTCTCACCGATCTTGCTGAACAGCAGCGCGAAGTGCAGGGCCTGGCGTTCCGCGCACGCGATTACGCGTCGAAGGTGCAGCCCACGGACGCGCAGTTGCAGGCTTACTACGACGCGCATCGTCAGGCGTTCGCCACACCGGAAACCGCGACGATCCAGTACCTGGTGATGTCGCCGGCTGTGCTTTCCGCAACGGTGCAGCCGTCCGACGCCGACATCAAGAAGTACTACGACGACAACATTACACATTACCGCACCGACGGTGAAGTGCGCGCGAGCCACATCCTGATCGCGGTGCCGAAAGACGCGAGCGCGGCAGACCGGGCCAAGGCGAAGCAGAAAGCCGACGAAGTGCTGGCACAGGTCAAGGCGCATCCGGACCAGTTCGCGCAGATCGCGCAACAGGATTCGCAGGATCCGGGTTCGGCGTCGAAGGGCGGCGATCTGGGCTACTTCGGTCCGGGCATGATCGCAGGTGGCAAGGCATTTGATGACGCCGTGTTCAAGCTGAAGAAAGATGAAATCAGCGACATCGTGCAGACGGATTTTGGTTATCACATTGTCAAGGTGACGGACGTGAAGCCGGCCGTCACGAAGCCGCTCGACGAAGTGAAAGATTCGATCATCAAGGACCTGAAGACGCAGCAGGCTGGCAAGGCGTTTGCTGACGACTCGGAAGGCTTCACGTCGGTCGTGTACGAGCAGGCGAAGAGCCTGCAACCGGCCGCCGACAAGTACAAGCTGCAGATCCAGACCGCCACGGTCACGCCGCAGCCTGACGCGAAGCTGCCGCCCGACAGCCCGTTGAACAACACGAAGTTTCTGGCCGCGGTATTTTCGAGCGATGCGACGAAGTCGAAGAACAACACGCAGGCCATCGACGTTGGCAGTAACACGCTGATCGCGGCGCACGTGACCGACTACAAGGAAGCAACGGTGCCGGCACTCGACGTCGTCAAGGATGCCGTGCGCCAGAAGGTGATCGCGGAGCAGTCGGCGGAAATGGCACGCAAGGACGGCGCGGCGAAGCTCGCGGACCTGCAGAAGTCGAAGTCGACGCAAGGCTTCTCGTCGGCGTTGAAGGTCTCCCGCAACGACGCGCAAGGCGTGCCGCCTGCCGCGTTGAGCGCGATCTACAAGACGGATGCGCAGAAGCTGCCGGCCTATGTGGGTGTCGATCTCGGCGACGACGGTTACGCGATCTATCGCGTGAACGCCGTTGTGCCGGGCCCCACGGTTGATGCGCAACGTCTCGCCGCCGCCCAGCAGCAGATCGCGCAGGTCAATGCGCAATCGCAGGTCGAGGCATATGTCGACGCGCTGCGTGAACGTTCGAAGGTGAAATTCTTCGGCGCGCTGGATGGCTCCGCACAACAGCCGGGTGACAGTTCCGACTGACGTGGCGTGCTGCGGCGCCGGTACACGGGCGCCTCGCACCGCCAGAAAAACAAAGCCCCGCACAAGCGGGGCTTTGTTCATGAACGCGACATCGCGCGATGCAAAGCCTCACGTCATGACATGAGCGACGCTGATATTACAGGCAGGCCGTGATGTCGCTCGTGTCGCCACCGGCGCCGCCACCTGAGCGGAAACCGACCCACGAGCCCGGGCCGCTGTACGACGGACGCACAATTGCGGCCGCGCCATTGGGCGGCTGCTGACCCGGAACGTAAACATCCATGGCGGCATCGTTCGCGAGCGTATCCTGCGACACCACCTGTTGTTGCGATTTGTCAGCCCACTTCTGCGCAATACACTGGCCGACGACCTTTGGCGGCTGCTGACTTTGTCCGACGGACTGAACACCTGCCGGCGGTTGCGTTGCACAGGCAGAAAGTGCCACGGTCAAAGCGATAAGCGGTAAGTATTTCACGTTATCTCCTTCCAGAATCGCTCAATTTCGAGCCGGGTTTTCAAGGTTAGGCGATAGTGTCAGATGATCAAAGGCCTACCTCGTTCCCGCATTTTCGAAACAAGTTGTTAGCAAACCTGTCGAGACGACGGACTGCGGAGATCAGGGGGCGTGCAATAACGGCTTCAGCGTGGGCCAGACGTTGTTCAGCAACACAGGCTGCGCCTGCTGTGTGGGGTGGATCTGATCGGCCTGGAACATGTCGGGTTTGTCCTCGATTCCGGCGAGCAGAAACGGCACGAGCGGCACGTGAAACTGCTTCGACAGATCGCCATACAGGCCGTGGAACTTTTGTGTGTACTCCGGGCCGTAATTAGGAGGCACATACATGCCTACAAGTACAACCTTCGCGCGTGCCTTTTGTGATTGCTCAATAATCGTACGAAGGTTGTCTTCGGTTGTGGCGAGTGGAACGCCGCGCAGGGCATCGTTGGCGCCGAGCTCGACGATCACCACCGAGGGTTTCAGGCGTTGCATCAACGCAGGCAAACGCGCGAGTCCACCGCTCGTGGTGTCGCCGCTGATGCTTGCATTGGCAACGTTATAATCGATGCGCTCGTCGGCCAGCCGCCGGCGCATCAATGCTACCCAGCCGGTATCGCGAGGCAGGCCGTACTCGGCGGAGATGCTGTCACCCAGTACGACGATCACCGGTTTGCCGGATGCGGACGCGGCGGCGCGGGTTGCCGTGCTGGCGGCATCGGCTGCGTGCGGCACGATCGCCATCCACGCAGCGGCGCAGATCGATGCGCCCAGCGCCACCATGCGCACTTTCAACCTGTGCTTCACCATGCAAAATAAAACTGATCCAGTCATTGATGTGCGGGGTTTGAGCAAGCGGGTTAGGGATGCAACGGGCGAACTGACGATTCTCGATCATATCGATCTTTCGATCGAGCCGGGCAGCAGCGTGGCGATCGTCGGCGCGTCCGGGTCGGGAAAGTCCACGTTGCTGGGCCTGCTGGCGGGATTGGACAGCGCGAGCGCCGGCTCGGTTCGCCTGCTCGGACGTGAGCTCTCCGAGCTCAATGAAGACGGACGTGCCGCGTTAAGGAGCGGCTCGGTGGGCTTCGTGTTCCAGTCGTTCCAGTTGATGCCGCATCTGACCGCCCTCGAAAACGTGACGCTGCCGCTCGAGCTGCAAGGTGGCATCTCGACGCGCGATGCCGCAACGCGGGCGCGCGCGCTGCTCGATCAGGTTGGACTTGGCAAACGGACGGGACATTATCCGAAGCTGCTTTCGGGCGGCGAGCAGCAACGCGTGGCACTCGCGCGCGCGTTCGTCACGCATCCGGCGATTCTTTTCGCCGATGAGCCGACAGGTAGCCTCGATGCCGCGACCGGCCATGCCGTGATCGACCTGATGTTCGAGATGAACCGCGCGAACGGCGCGACGCTCGTGCTCGTGACGCACGATATCGAACTCGCGCGGCGCTGCGACAGAACGGTGACGATAGAAGCAGGGCGTCTGGTCATCTGATCCTCGCGGGAAGTTGCATCTCACGCAAAGCAAAAAAACGGACGCCGCAGCGTCCGTTTTTTTGCCCATCGCGTGTTACGTCGAATCAGCGCTTCAATGCGGCCCGCGCGCGGTCGATCAGCGCGGACGTCGACGAATCGTGCTTCTTTTCATCGACGGAGGCCCCCGTCAAATCCGCCTCGACGACCTTGCCGAGAATCTTGCCGAGCTCGACACCCCACTGGTCGAACGGGTTGATGTTCCACACCGACGCCTGCACCAGCACCTTGTGTTCGTACATCGCGATCAGCGCGCCGAGCGAGCGCGCGGTCAATGCGTCGACGAGCAGTGTCGTGGTCGGGCGGTTGCCGGGGAACATCAGATGCGGCGCGAGTTCCGGCTTGTCCGGGCCCGCCACTTTCTTCGCTTCTTCGAGCGTGCGTCCGAGCATCAGCGCCTCGCTTTGGGCGAAGCAGTTCGCGAGCAGCTTCGGATGATGACCGGCAAGCGGATGTTCCGGCGTGAGTACCGCGACGAAATCGATCGGCACGATCGTCGGCCCCTGATGCAGCATCTGGAAGAACGCGTGTTGCCCGTTCGTGCCCGGTTCGCCCCACGTGACCGCGGCCGTCGGGTAATCGACGATCGCGCCGTCGAGCCGGGCCGATTTGCCGTTGCTCTCCATTTCCAGCTGCTGCAGGTATGAAGGCAGGAAATGCAGCGCTTCCGAATACGGCGCGACGAGATAACTCTGCGAGCCGAAGAAGTTGCGATACCAGATGCCGATCATGCCGAGCAGCACGGGCAAATTGCGTTCGAGCGGTGCATCGCGGAAATGCTGGTCCATCTCGTTCGCGCCCGCGAGCAGTTCCGCGAAGTGCGCCGGACCGACCGAAATCATGATCGACAGACCGCACGCCGACCACAGCGAATAGCGCCCGCCAACCCAGTCCCACATCTCGAAGACGTTTTCCTTCGCGATGCCGAATTTCACGACTTCAGCCGGATTCGCCGACACGCCGACGAAGTGCTTCGCGAGCGCGCTTTCCGGGCAGCCGCTCTTCACGAACCAGTCGCGCATCGAATGCGCGTTGGTCATCGTTTCGAGCGTGGTGAAGGTCTTCGATACGACGATCGCGAGCGTCTCTTCCGGGTCGATCTGCTCCAGCACGCGGTACATGTCCGCACCGTCGACGTTCGACACGAAGAACGACTTGATATCGGGCGACGCGAGATGATGCAGTGCATGCACGACCATCTTCGGTCCGAGATCCGAGCCGCCGATGCCGATGTTCACCACATAGCGGATGCGCTTGCCGGTGTATCCGGTCCACGCGCCGCTGCGCACCTGGTCGGCGAACGCAGCCATTCTGGCCAGCTCGGCCTTGACCTGCGCGTTGAACGGCGCTTTCGGATCGGTGGCGCGCAGCGCCGTGTGCAAGGCCGGGCGCCCTTCGGTCGGGTTCACGATTTCGCCGGCGAACATCGCGTCGCGGCGCTTTTCGACGCCCGCTTCGCGCGCCAGTTGAACCAGCAGGCGCAGCGTTTCGTCGGTGATGCGGTTCTTCGAAAAATCAGCCGCGAGACCGCCGCCCGACAGCGTGAAACGTTCGGCGCGGGTCGGCGCGGGATCGTTCCGGGGGGCGAACCAGTCGCGCAGGTGCGCGTCGCGGATCTGTTCGTAATGCGCTTGCAGCGCGGACGAGGCGGGGAGCGGATTCGATGGCATATAAACTGTCCGTCTGGCGAAATGACACGAATGGATGGCGGCATGCTGCATGTGCCGCCAGCGATGAAGTTCGGGAGCGTCGCTGCGCCGTCAGATGCCGTGCGCTGTTCAATGCGTGCTGGATGCTTCCGGCGTTTCGGGCGCCGCCATGCAGTCAGGTAGTTGACCGGCGTAGCGATGCACCCAGTCGATCAGTATAGCGGCGTTGGATGACGGCGCGCATCCCTGTGCACGTATCGCAGATGATGGGAGCAGTTGGCGAGGGCGCTGTGGTTCGCGCCGGATACAGGCGCTGAGAGCAGACCAGGGCGGCCACAAGGGTTATGCACGCGGGTTGTACACGCGCGGCTCACCGGACCGGTCGAAAGCCGCACACGCACCCGCTTCACGCGCGCAGCGGATAGAACAGGCGATTGAGCAGCGTGCGCACCATTGGCGCCAGTTCGCCGGCGCTCAGACCGGCAGGGCCGTTACCCTGCGCGGTGAGCGTATCGGCCGCGCGGCCGTGCAGATACACGCCCGCCAGCGCCGCTTCATACCCCGGCAGGCGCTGCGCGAGAAACGCGCCGATGATGCCGCCAAGCACGTCGCCCGTGCCGCCTGTCGCGAGTGCGGCGTTGCCGGTCGGATTGATCGCGACGCGGCCATCCGGCGCGGCGACGATCGTGCCGCTTCCTTTCAGCACGACGACACTCGCATAACGCGCCGCCAGCGACCGCGCGGCGGCCAGCCGGTCCGCTTGCACCGTGCGCGCGTCGGTGTCGAGCAGGCGCGCGGCTTCGAGCGGATGCGGGGTCAGCACGCACACGTGGCCGTTTTGCGCGCCACGCGCGTGGAGCGCGGCGGCGAGTTCGTCGTCCATCGAAATGAGGTTGAGCGCGTCCGCATCGAGCAGGATCGGGCCGGCGAATTCAAGCACGTCGTGCAGCGTGACCGAAGCCCGGTCGCGCCGGCCCATGCCGCAACCGATCGCGAGCGCATCCATCGTATCGAGCGCGAGATTGTCGACGCCGTTCAGCATCAGTTCGGGGTGGGGCGCATCGTAGGCAGGCGCGCCGCTGCCGATGAACCCGATGTGTACCTTGCCCGCCCCCGCGTAGAGCGCGGCACGTGCCGCGAGAATCGGGGCGCCGCACATGCCCGTATCGCCACCGATCACCGCAAGACTGCCGAACGTCCCCTTGTGCACCGCGAAATCGCGCGGTGGCAGGGATGAACCGAACAGCGACGGCGCGTTCAGATGCACCTGGGTATGCGCCGCCGCGCCTTCGACGCCGATCGGCGCGACCGTCACCGAGCCCGCGAGATCACGCCCCGACGCCGTGAACAACCCCGGCTTCGCGCCGATGAACGTCACCGTGTGGGTCGCGCGCACGGCCGCGCCGGAACCGACGGCATTGCCGGTATCGCTGTCGAGGCCGCTCGGCACATCGAGCGCGAGCACGTGCCCCTTGCTGTGCGCACGTTCCGACAGCGTCCGGGCGAGTTCGGCGAAGACGCCTTCGAGCGGCCGCACGAGTCCGATGCCGAACATGCCGTCGACCAGCCAGCCGTAGCGATCGAACGAAGCTGGCGGTGCCGTCGCGATCGGCACGCCTGCCGCACGGGCGGCTTCGAGCGCCCAGCGGGCGTCGTCGGGCTTGACCCCGACCGGCATGCAGACGTCGACCGTGAGGCCTGCTCGGTGCAGTTCCGTCGCCATCACGAGCGCGTCGCCGCCGTTGTTTCCCGGGCCCGCGACCAGCCAGACCGGATGGTCGGCGTAGTCGAACGATTCATGGGCGTTCTGGTCGAGCAGGAAGCGGGCTGCGGCAGCACCTGCGCGGGCCATCAACGTATGCCCGGGGAGTGGCGCGGCGGCCTCCTTTTCGAGCGAGCGCAGCGCTTCGACCGAAAGGAGCGGCAGCGGACGATCGTACGGATCGACGAGCGTGGCGGAGTGGGAGGGGCTGGCGGAGGCGGGCGGCGTAGTGTCGGTCATGGCGCAGGCAGGACGAAGACAAACGGAAAAGGTGCGTGCCGGTTCGAGCGCGATCGGGCGAGGCCTGCCGGCCCGGGACTGCTCGACGGCGGGCCAGCGCAGCCGCTGTAACTGCGGCGCGTCGAACGCATGCCCGCTACCGTCTTACTGTACGAGAGGCCTGCCTGGCAGAGCAACGCGGAACAAGCCCGACCGCGCCGCGCCAGACGAACCTCAATCCCGAAACCGTTCCGGCCGCAGTGCTGCAAGCGTATCGGGCGGCACATCGGGCGCCGCACCGGCGAAGAGATCAGCGATCACTTTAGCAGACCCGCACGCCATTCCCCAACCGGACGGTCCGTGCCCCGCGTTCACGAAAAGCCGCGGATGCAACGCGTTGCCGACCAGCGGCAAGCCATCCGGCGACAGCAGCTTCAGGCCTTCCCACGGCAGCGCCGCCGAGATCTTCGCGGCGCCCGGAATCCAGTCGTGCGTGGCCTGGCCGAGCAACGCGAGGGCTTCGCTGGTGAGCGCCTCGCCCAGCGGCTTGTCGACGAGGTTCGCCGGCTGTACCACCGCACCGCCGGCGATGCGCAGACGATGGTTCATGCGCGTGATCGTGATGCGTTTGACTGCATCGATCACGGTCATATGAGGCACGCACTCTTCGTGCGCGACTGGTGCTGCGAGCGTATGCATGCGCAGCGGATGCAGCGGCAGACGCAGGCCGAGCCGGTCGAGCAGCGGCAGGCTGCCGACGCCCGCCGCGACGACGATCGCGTCGCCCGCGATCACGTCGACTTCGCGCGAACGCGACGATTCGCCCGTGCGCGGCGCCAGTTCGACAGCGGCACGCTGGTTGTCGACGCGGATCGCGGTCACTTCGCGGCCGGTCTGGAACGTCACGCCGCCTTGCTCGTCGAGGTGCTGCTTCACGAGCTTGGCGAAGAGCGGACAGTTCGCGGTGCGTTCCGCTTCGAAGTACACGCCGCCTGCGAAATCGGGGTCGGTCGGCACCGAATGTTCGAGCGCGGCGCATTCGGCCGCGGAGAGCACGTGATGCGGGACTTCATGGCGGCGCAGCAGGTCGAGCGCCGGCTGGGTCAATTCCCATTCGTGGGCGGAGCGCACCACGTGAAGCACGCCGCTGCGCTGCTCGAACTCGAGGCCAAAATGCGCTTCGATATCGGCGAGCGTATCGCGCGACAGCTCGATCAGCGGGCGCAGGCGGCCCATCTGCGCTTCGAACGCGGTGGGCTCCTGCAAGGCGGCGAGGCGCTTCAGGAAATCGCGGGCACCCGCATTGAAACCGGTCTTCGTCACCACACCGCTTTTCGCGGCGCGCCGGTTTTCCATGAAGGTCGGGCCGAACCAGACGTCGAGCGCGGTGGGCAGCACGGTGCCGCTGTGGCCGTAGGTTGCGCCCTGGGCGACCGTCGCATGCCGTTCGACGACGCACACACGATGACCGGCCGCGCGCAGCTGGTAAGCGGTGGCGACGCCGGTGATTCCACCGCCAATAACAATGACATCCATGATTGTTTCGATTTGCGGGCAGGACGCGAGTGACCGGGCGAGCCCGTGTGCGTGACGTGCGGCGCGGGTGGGGGAACCTGCCGCGCCAGTCAGTGGAAAGGGCGAATGATAGCAGCCAAACGGGCCCGCCCGCCATGCTGTCCGCTGCGGCGCCATGCGATGCCGGGCCGCGCCGGACGTTGCTGCCAGAAGGTTAGTCGCGCCACGTAGGGCGGGTCTGACGGGCCGTCCCGAGGTATAATCTCCGACTTCCTTTCGCCTCCCGTCGCCTGCACGCGCGACTGATCGACGCAACGTCAAGTCCATGGCCCACTTCTCGTGTTTCCCCGGCGCTTCGGCCCTCTCCGATTTCCGTCAAACCCGCCTGCTCGATACGCTGATCCGCATCGACGCCAATATCACCGGCGTACGCGGGCAATTCCTGCATTTCGTCAACGCATCGACACCGCTTTCGGCCGATGACAGCGCGAAGATCGAGGCGTTGATGCATTACGGCGAACCGTTCGACGCAGTGAAAGAGCGCGGCACGACCGAAACCGTCCTCGTGGTGCCGCGCTTCGGCACGGTGTCGCCGTGGGCGAGCAAGGCCACCGACATCGCGCTGCATTGCGGCCTGTCGAACGTGCGCCGCATCGAACGCGGTATCGAATACACGGTGATCCTGAAGTCGGGCCTGCTGGGCGGCAAGAAAGCGCTCTCCGACGAGGCGCGCGCCGCCGTCGTCGCCGCGCTGCACGACCGCATGACCGAAAGCGTCGCACCGTCGCGCGATCACGCGATGCATCTGTTCGACGAACTGCCGGCGAAGCCGCTGCAAACCGTCGACATCCTGAAAGAAGGCCGCACGGCGCTGGAGGCCGCGAACACGGAACTGGGCCTCGCGCTCGCGGACGATGAAATCGACTATCTCGTCGATGCGTTCAGCAAGCTCGACCGCAATCCGACCGACGTCGAACTGATGATGTTCGCGCAGGCGAACAGCGAGCACTGCCGGCACAAGATTTTCAACGCCGACTGGACGATCGACGGCAAGCGTCAGGACATCTCGCTCTTCAACATGATCCGCAATACGGAGAAGTTGAACCCGCAGGGCACGATCGTCGCGTATTCGGACAACTCGTCGATCATGGCGGGCGGCATGGCGGAACGCTGGTTCCCGCGCAAGCCGGGTCCCTCGGGCGACATGGCCGAACACTACGGCCGTCACACCGAACTCACGCACACGCTGATGAAGGTGGAAACGCACAACCACCCGACCGCGATCTCACCGTTCCCCGGCGCCGCGACGGGCGCGGGCGGCGAAATCCGCGACGAGGGCGCAACGGGTCGCGGCGCGCGTCCGAAGGCGGGTCTCGCGGGCTTCACCGTGTCGAACCTCGATCTGCCTGACGCGCGCGAAACGTGGGAAAACGCCCGCGACGCCGCGCAGCCCGTCGCGCATCGCAACGAGGCCGATACGCAGGAAGCGTACGGCCGTCCGGACCGCATCGCTGCGCCGCTGCAGATCATGATCGACGGCCCGCTCGGCGGCGCCGCGTTCAACAACGAATTCGGCCGGCCGAATCTGGGCGGCTATTTCCGCGTGTACGAGCAGAACGTCGCGGGCCGCGTGCGCGGCTATCACAAGCCCATCATGATCGCGGGCGGCATCGGCAATATCTCGGACCAGCACACGCACAAGCACGACCTGCCGGAAGGCTCGCTGCTGATCCAGATCGGCGGCCCGGGCATGCGTATCGGCATGGGCGGCGGAGCCGCCAGTTCGATGGCGACCGGCACGAACACGGCCGAACTCGATTTCGATTCCGTGCAGCGCGGCAACCCGGAAATCGAGCGGCGCGCGCAGGAAGTCATCAATGGCTGCTGGCAGCTCGGCGAGAACAACCCGATTCTGAGCATTCACGATGTCGGCGCGGGCGGCCTGTCGAACGCGTTCCCGGAACTCGTCGATGGCGCGGATAAAGGCGCGCGCTTCGAGTTGCGCAAGGTCCAGCTGGAAGAGAGCGGCCTGTCGCCGCGCGAAATCTGGTCGAACGAGGCGCAGGAGCGCTACGTGCTGGCGATCGCGCCGGCCGATCTGCCGATGTTCGAGGCGATCTGCGAACGCGAGCGCTGCCCGTTCGCGGTGATCGGCGTGGCAACCGCCGAGCGCCAGCTGCAACTTGTCGACACGGACAAACACAACGCCGACGCGCACGAACCCGTCGACATGCCGATGGAAGTGCTGCTCGGCAAGCCGCCGCGCATGCATCGCGACGTGAAGCGCGAAACGGTCGCATTGCAGCCGGTCGACGTCACGCACGTGAATCTGTCGGAAGTCGCCGTGAGCGTGCTGCGTCATCCGACGGTCGCGAGCAAGTCGTTCCTCATCACGATCGGCGACCGTTCGGTGGGCGGTACGAGCGTGCGTGACCAGATGGTTGGTCCGTGGCAGGTGCCGGTCGCCGACTGTGCGATCACCGCGGCGGATTATGCCGGTTTCCGCGGCGAAGCGATGACGATGGCCGAGCGCACGCCGCTCGCCGTCATCGATGCGCCGGCGTCGGGCCGCATGGCCGTCGGCGAAGCAGTGACGAACATTGCGTCGGCGCCGATTGCATCGCTGGATAAACTGAAGCTGTCGGCGAACTGGATGGCCGCGTGCGGCAGCCCGGGCGAAGACGCGGCGCTCTACGACACGGTCAAGGCGATCGGCATGGAACTGTGCCCGGCGCTTGGCATCGGCATTCCGGTCGGCAAGGATTCGCTGTCGATGCGCACGAAGTGGGAAGACCGCGGCGTCGCGAAGGAAGTGGTCGCGCCGGTCTCGCTGATCATCTCGGCGTTCGCGCCGGTCGAGGACGTGCGGCGGCATCTCACGCCGCAACTGCGTCGCGTGAGCGAAGTGGGCGACACGGTGCTGATCGCGATCGACCTCGGCCGCGGCAAGAACCGCCTCGGCGCGAGCATTCTGGCGCAGGTGACGCAGCAGGTCGGCGACACGGTGCCGGACGTCGACGATCCCGAAGACCTCAAGCGCTTCTTCAACGCAATCCAGTCGCTCAGCGCTGACGGCAAGCTGCTCGCGTATCACGACCGCTCCGACGGCGGCTTGTGGGCGACGGTGGCGGAAATGGCGTTTGCGGGTCACGTGGGCGTGTCGCTGAACGTCGACATGCTGGTGCTCGACCCGAACCACGAATTTGACTACGGCGACGCGAAAGACTGGGCGAAGCAGACGAGCGGCCGTCGCGACGACCGCACGATTCGCGCGCTTTTCAGCGAGGAACTCGGCGCAGTGGTCCAGGTGCGCGCGGCGGACCGCGATACGGTACTGGGCGCGCTGCGCGAACATGGCCTGTCGGCGTGCTCGCACGTGATCGGCAAACCGAACGAGCGCGACACGCTCGAAGTCTGGCGCGACGCGAAGAAGATCTACGAAGCGCCGCGTACCGAGCTGCATCGTGCGTGGGACGAAGTCAGCTGGCGTATCTCGCGTCTGCGCGACAACCCCGCCTGCGCGGATGCCGAACACGACACATTGCTCGATGCAGCCGATCCGGGCATCACGCCGCATCTGAGCTTCGATCCGGCGGAAGATGTCGCCGCGCCGTTTATCTCCAGGGGCGCGCGTCCGCGTGTCGCGATCCTGCGCGAGCAGGGTGTGAACTCGCACCTCGAAACCGCCTACGCGTTCGATCGCGCCGGATTCGATGCGTACGACGTCCACATGAGCGACCTGCTGTCCGGCCGCGCGACGCTGGCCGACTTCGCGGGCGCGGTGGCATGCGGCGGTTTCTCGTACGGCGACGTGCTGGGTGCGGGCGAAGGCTGGGCGAAGACGATCCGCTTCAATCCGCAGCTCGCCGACATGTTCGCGACGTTCTTCAGCCGCGCCGATACTTTCGCGCTCGGTATCTGCAACGGCTGCCAGATGATGAGCAGTCTCGCGTCGATGATCCCGGGCGCCGAAGCCTGGCCGAAGTTCACGCGCAACAAGTCGGAGAAATTCGAAGCCCGTTTCTCGATGGTCGAAGTGCAGCCGTCGCCGTCGATTTTCTTCGACGGCATGGAAGGCTCGCGCATTCCGGTCGCGGTCGCGCACGGCGAAGGTTTCGCGGACTTCTCGCAGCAGGGGGACGCGTCGCGTGCGGCAGTAGCGATGCGTTACGTCGACAACCGCGGCGAGGCGACGGAGCAGTACCCGTTCAACCCGAACGGCTCGCAGCAGGGCATCACGTCGGTGACGACGGCCGATGGCCGCTTCACGGTGCTGATGCCGCATATGGAACGCGTGCATCGCACGGTGACGATGAGCTGGCATCCGGAAGGCTGGGGCGAGGCCAGCCCCTGGATGCGCGTGTTCCAGAACGCGCGCCGCCGGCTGGGCTGATTATTCGCGCTGAGCGATGAACCGGGCGCCGTAGCAGGTAGGTGCCCGGTTCGCAAACGCCGGACCCGGAAACGACAATGCCGCCCTCGGGCGGCATTGTCGTTCTGGAAGCAAAAACGCTTACTGGATCTTCGCGTTCTTGCGCAGACCTTCTTCGAACGCCTGCAGTTTTTCCTGCTGCATCTGCTGGACGATCTGCGCCTTCACCTGATCGAACGGCGGCGGCGCGACCGCGCGCGTGTCGTCGAGACGGATGATGTGCCAGCCGAACTGCGTGTGCACCGGCGTGTCGGTCATCTGGCCTTTCTGCAGCTTCATGGCCGCTTCGGCGAATTCCGGCACGTAGGCCTTCGGGTCCGACCAGTCGAGGTCGCCGCCGTTCTTGCCCGATCCCGGGTCCTTCGAGTACTGCTTCGCCAGATCTTCGAAGCTCGCGCCGGCCTTGATCTTCGCGATCAGATCCTTGGCCTGCTGTTCGTCTTCGACGAGGATGTGGTGAAGGTGATATTCCTTGCCGCCGCCCGTGCTCTTGACGAGGTCGTCGTAACGCGCTTTCACTTCGGCGTCGGTCGGGGCGTTGTTCTTCACGAAGTCTTCGATCAGCGCGCGCAGCACGACGGTCTGCTGCGCGACGGCAATCTGCGCCTTCACGTCAGGACGCGTCGGGATGCCGCGGCGGGCCGCTTCCTGCATCAGGATTTCGCGGTTCACGAGTTCTTCGCGCACCGCCATCTGAAGCTGCGGTGTGTCCTGCTGGCCCTGATGGACGAGCTGTTCGATCAGCGCGTCGGCGCGTGCTTTCGGGATCGGCGCACCGTTCACGACGGCGATGTTCTGTGCGAACGCAGGCGCGGCCGCGAACGCAGCCAGCAATACCCAGGAGCGGGTTTTCTTCAAGGTCATCAGAAGGTTCCTAACGGGGCAACAAGTCGAATTCTTCGGGCGTATAAGCCGTGATTGCGAGTGCGTGGATGCCGCGCTGCATGCCATCGGCCAGCGCATCATACACCAGTCGATGCCTTGCCACGCGGGCCTTGCCGGCGAATGCGGCGGCGACGATCGTGACACTGAAATGACCGCCCGCGGCGGCGCCGGCGTGACCGGCGTGCTGTGCGCTGTCGTCGCGCACGTCGATCGAGACGACCGGCGCGAGCGCCGTCGAAAGACGCGTTTCGATCAGCGTGGCGCGCTCGGCGGTGGTGGCGTTGAGGAAGACGTCAGCGCTCATCGCTCATTCCTCTTTCATGTATTTGGCGAGCCACAGGCTCTGGCCGACGATGAACACCACGAGACAGCCCGTCGCACCGAACAGCTTGAAGTTGACCCAGGCATCGGTGGAGAAGTTGTACGCGACGAACAGGTTGAGAATGCCGAGCAGCACGAAGAACACCGCCCACACATAATTGAGCTGCGCCCACACGCGATGTGGCAGCGTGATCTGCTTGCCCATCATCGCCTCGATCAGGTTCTTGTTGAACGCGAACTGCGAGACGACGAGCGCGATTGAAAACGCCCAGTACAGCACGGTCGGCTTCCATTTGATGAACGTGTCGTTATGGAGCACGAGCGTCGCGCCGCCGAACACGGTCACGACGCCGAGGCTCACCCACAGCATCGGATCGACCTTGCGGTGCCGGAAGGCGACGAAAGCGATCTGCACGAGCGTCGCGACGATGGCGACGGCCGTCGCCGTGAAAATGCCCCAGATCTTGAACGCCACGAAAAACAGGATGATCGGGAACAGGTCGAACAGGAATTTCATTATCGGGTCGGGAATCCGCAGAGTGATGCGCTCAATGGGGGCCGGTGCGCGGTGGGCAGTGGACGAAGGCGCTGCCACGCGCCTCATCCGCGCCCGCCACGGGCCGGCGGCCGGCTCGACAGGCCCGGCGGCGCAGTCCGGGCGCGGCGCCGGCGGACCGGCAGCCGGAAGGCCGCCAGAACCCGGCCGTGCCCGGCCTGCGTTACCTGGGCTCGAATTGTAGCGCAGCCGAATTGATGCAGTACCGAAGGCCCGTCGGCGCCGGACCGTCCTCGAACACGTGACCGAGATGCGCGCCGCAATTCTTGCACTGCACTTCGATGCGCAGCATGCCGTGCGAGCGGTCGGTTTTCTCGGCGATGACTTCGCCGTTGATCGGCCTGAAGTAGCTCGGCCAGCCGCAACCGGCGTCGAATTTCGTCGCCGATTCGAAGAGCGGCGTGCCGCAGCAGACGCAGTCATATACGCCGCGGTCGAAATGGTCCCAGTATTCGCCGGTGAACGGCCGCTCGGTCGCGGCCTCGCGCGTCACCCGGTACTGGGTTTCCGAAAGCTGCTGGCGCCAGGTGGCGTCGTCTTTCTGCACCGGGGGTGTGTCGGTCGTGCCGGTTTTGAGGTCGTCTGGATTCATGGTCGGGTCCTGTCGATAGGAGGGGCCTGATCGCTCGCGTGAGGGAACCGGTGCAGCCGGTTCAGCATGACGGAGCAATCAGTGAAGCGATGAAGTTCACGACGAGCAGCTGACTTCGAGCGAACTCGCCCAGTCGGGCGGCAGCGTCGCGTACGCTTCGTTTTCAGGTTGCTCGTCGAACGGACGGCGCAGCACGGCCGCCAGCCGCTCGACTTCGGAGAAGTCCTTTTCCTTCGCCTTGCGGATCGCGGTTTCCGCGAGGTGATTGCGAAGTACGAATTTGGGGTTGACCCGGTTCATTGCAATGGCCCGCGACGCGTCATCGCGGGTTTCCATCGCAAGCCGCGTCCGGTAGCCGGCGGCCCACGTATCGAACGCCGCGCGGTCGAGAAACAGGTCGCGCACCGGTGCGTCGCCGCTCGCATCGTGCTTCGACATGCGCGCGAGATTGCGGAACGTCAGCGTGAAGTCCGCCCGGTTCGCGTGCATGATTTCAAAAAGGCTGTTTGCGAGCTGGTCGTCGCCGGGCTGTTCAGTTTCGAGGCCGAGCTTGTCGCGCATGCGGCGCTCGAGCGCCGGCGCGAAACGCGCCTTGAAGCCTTCGAGCACATGCTGCGCGTCCTTGACTGCGCGCTCGCCGCGCTCGCTTTCTTCGTAACGCTCGCCGAAGAGCGGTAGCAGTCCCTGCGCGAGGCAAAAGAGGTTCCAGTATGCAATCTGCGGCTGCATCCGGTACGCGTAGCGTCCCTGGTTGTCGGAGTGATTGCAGATGTAGTTCGCGTCGAACGCATCCATGAAACCGAACGGGCCGTAGTCGATCGTGAGACCGAGGATCGACATGTTGTCCGTGTTCATCACGCCGTGGCAGAAACCGACCGCCTGCCATTCCACCATCAGGTCGGCCGTCGAGCGTACCGCTTCGCCGAGCAGCGCGAGATACGGGTCGTCGGCATCCTTTAACGCGGGATAGAAACGCTCGATGACGTGATCGGCGAGCGAGCGCAGCGCATCGACGCGATCGTTCGAATAGAAATGCTCGAAGTGTCCAAAGCGCACGAAGCTCGGTGCCACGCGCGTGACGACCGCGGCCGTTTCCACCTGCTCGCGCCGCACCGGCTGATCGGAGCCGGTCACGCAGAGCGCGCGCGTCGTCGGAATGCCGAGGTGATGCATCGCTTCCGAACACAGGTATTCGCGGATCGACGAGCGCAGCACCGCGCGGCCGTCGCCCATGCGCGAATACGGCGTGCGGCCGCCGCCTTTCAGTTGCAGCTCGAGACGCCTGCCGTCGTGTTCCACCTCGCCGATACCGAGCGCGCGGCCGTCACCGAGCTGGCCGGCCCAGACGCCGAACTGATGGCCCGAATAGACCGTCGCGTACGGCAGCGCCTGCGAGGGCCAGTCGCGCGTCGTGTTGCCCGAGAAGAATTCTGCGAACGTCGGATCCTGTGCGATCGAGGGATCGAAACCGAGCAGCGCGGCGGTCTCAGCGGAAAACCCGACGACATAGGGCGCGGGCAGGGGCGCTGCCGGCAGCCGGGTCAGGAACGTGGCGCCGAGCTGTGCAAACGAACCCGCGCGCTGGCTCCCGATTGTGCCGGCCAAAGCCGACATTGACTCCGACAGACCCGCATTGCTTGGGGAAAACGACATATTGAGCGCCTCATGTTTAACCGATATTGTAAGTCCGCGCCCGCGGGCCTGCAGGAAGGCCGCCAGCGGCCGCGCGGGGCGTATCCGGGCGCAACCCGGGCTGCACCTTTTCGGGACCATGGCGAGGAGACAATACCGATGACAACGCCGCTGCTGGGACAGATGATGGATGTGCCGCTCACTGTGTCCTCGTTGATCGCGCACGCGGCACGCCACTTCGGCGGCGTGGAGATCGTGTCGCGGCGTATCGAGGGCGACATGCACCGCTACACGTATCGCGACTGCGAGAAGCGCGCGAAGCAGCTGGCGCAGGCGCTGATCGCGCTCGGTGTGGAGCCGGGCGAGCGCATCGGCACGCTTGCCTGGAATGGCTACCGGCATCTCGAAGCGTATTACGGCGTGGCCGGTTTCGGCGCGGTGTGCCATACGATCAACCCGCGGCTCTTCCCGGACCAGATCGCGTGGATCATCAACGACGCGCAGGATCGTTACGTGCTCTTCGACACGACGTTCGCGCCGCTCGTCGATACGCTCGCGCCGCGGTGCCCGCATGTGCGCGGCTGGATCGCGCTCGCCGACGAAGCCCATCTGCCAGCGATGCAGGCCGCGCTGCCGGTGCCGCTTCTCAGCTACGAAACCCTGATCGCGGCCCACGACGGCGCGTTCGACTGGCCGCGTATCGAGGAAAGCCAGGCTTCGTATCTCTGCTACACGTCCGGCACGACCGGCAATCCGAAGGGCTCGCTGTACTCGCACCGCTCGACGGTACTGCATGCGTTCGGCGCATCGTTACCCGATGCCATGGGCCTCTCCTCACGCGATGCCGTGCTGCCCGTCGTGCCGATGTTCCATGTGAACGCATGGGGCATTCCGCACGCCGCGCCGCTGACGGGGGCGAAGATCGTTTTCCCCGGCAAGGATCTCGACGGCAAGTCGCTCTTCGAATTGATGGAAGCCGAGGGCGTCACGTATTCCGCTGGTGTGCCGACCGTGTGGCTCGGGCTGCTCAACTATCTGAAAGAAGCGCACGTGCGCTTCACGACCCTCGAACGGACTGTGATCGGTGGCTCGGCGTGTCCGCCGGCGATGTTGCGGGTCTTCGAGGACGACTATGGCGTCGAAGTGATCCACGCGTGGGGCATGACCGAGATGTCGCCGCTCGGCACGCTCGCGAAGCTCACGTGGGAGCAGTCGCGGCGAGCGCCGGACGAGCAGCGCAAGCTGCGCGAGAAGCAGGGCCACGTGATGTACGGCGTCGACATGAAGATCGTCGGCGCGGACGGCCATGATCTGCCGTGGGATGGCGTTGCGTTCGGCGATCTGCACGTGCGCGGACCGTGGGTGATCCAGCGCTACTTCAAGAAGGATGAATCGCCGTTGATCGACGGCTGGTTTCCAACCGGCGACGTCGCGACGATCGACCCCGACGGCTTCCTGCACATCACCGACCGCAGCAAGGACGTGATCAAGTCGGGCGGCGAGTGGATCAGTTCGATCGATCTGGAGAACATCGCCATCGCGCATCCGGCGGTCGGCGAAGCGGCGTGCATTGCCTGCGCGCATCCGAAGTGGACCGAGCGGCCGCTGCTGGTGATCGTGAAGCGTCCCGGCATGGACGTCACACGCGAGGAACTGCTCGCGTTCTACGATGACAAGGTCGCGAAGTGGTGGATTCCCGACGACGTCGTGTTCGTCGACGAACTGCCGCACACCGCGACCGGCAAGCTCCTGAAGCTCAAGCTGCGTGAACAGTTCCGCACGCACATCCTGCCTTCAGCGCTCGACATTCCGGATTGCCCGTTTCCGGAACCGTCCTGACCCCAGACGCTTTATAGCTGTAGCCCGGACACGTTCGGAACGGGCCCGCGATGCGGGTCAGCCCACGGACTACGGGCAAACCCCGTGTCGCAATAAATTGAACGAGCGTGCTTTTTTGTGTATTCTGCTCCTGATCCTGGAATATCGGACAATGAGTTCGACGAACCGTCGGACAATGAGCCGGCAGGCAATTTTCGCGCAGCCAGGCGCATGGAGGCAGGCACATGGCAGTGGATTACACAACCCGTGACGGCGTCGCCGTCATCACGCTCAACAATCCCCCGGTCAACGGTCTCGGTCTGTCCACACGGGCCGGTATCGTGGAAGGCATCGAACGCGCGCTGAACGACGCGTCTGTGACCGCGATCGTGCTGACGGGCGCCGGCAACGCGTTTTCCGGCGGCGCGGACATCACCGAATTCAACACGCCGAAAGCCACGCAGGAACCGACGCTCGCGACCGCCATCAACGTCGTCGAAGGCAGCGCGAAGCCGGTCATCGCCGCGATTCACAGCGTCGCGATGGGCGGCGGTCTGGAACTCGCGCTTGGCACGCATTACCGGCTCGCTGCGCCGGGCGCGCAGATCGCGCTGCCCGAAGTCAAGCTCGGCATCCTGCCGGGCGCGGGTGGCACACAACGTCTGCCGCGCGCGATCGGTCTCGAAGCCGCGCTCAACATGATCGTGTCGGGCGCGCCCGTCATGTCGGAAAAGCTCGCGGGCTCGGGGCTCTTCGATGAAATCGTCGAAGGCGATCTGCTCGAAGCCGCGCTTGCGTTCGCACGCAAGGTCGGCGCTCAGGCGGGCCCGCATCCGCGTGTGCGAGATCGCAAGATCGAGCATCCGAATGCCGAAGGCTTCATCCAGTTCGTGCGTAACGGCGTCGCGGGCGTCGCGAAGAATTTTCCCGCCCCCCACAAGTGCATCGATGCAGTTGAAGCTGGTGTGAAAAACGGCTTCGACAAAGGCCTCGCGTTCGAGCGCGACTGCTTTGTCTCGCTCGTGCAGACGCCGGAAAGCCGCGCGCTGCGTCATGCGTTCTTCGGTGAACGTGCTGCGAGCAAGATTCCCGATGTGCCTTCCGATACGCCGGTTCGCGACATCCGGCAGGTCGCCGTGATCGGCGCCGGTACGATGGGCGGCGGTATCGCGATGAACTTCGTCAACGCCGGTGTGCCGGTCACGCTGCTGGAAACGAAACAGGAAGCGCTCGATCGCGGCGTCGCGACGATCCGCAAGAACTACGAAGGCACCGTCAAGAAGGGCAAGCTCACGCCTGAGGCGCTCGAACAGCGCATGGCGCTGATCACGCCGACGCTGTCGTACGAAGATCTCGGCAACGCAGACCTGATCATCGAAGCGGTATTCGAAGAACTCGGCGTGAAAGAGCAGGTGTTCACGCGTCTCGACGAAGTGGCAAAAAAAGGCGCGATCCTCGCATCGAATACGTCGACGCTCGATCTGGACAGGATCGCCGCGTTCACGAAGCGTCCGCAGGACGTGGTCGGCATGCACTTCTTCAGCCCGGCTAACGTGATGAAGCTGCTCGAAGTGGTGCGCGGCAAGGACACATCGAAAGACGTGCTCGCCACCGTCATGAAGATCGCGAAGAAGATCAAGAAGACCGCCGTGGTCTCTGGGGTGTGCGACGGCTTCATCGGCAACCGGATGATCGAGCAGTACATCCGTCAGGCGCTCTTCATGCTCGAAGAAGGCGCGTTGCCCGCGCAGGTCGACCGCGCGATCGAGAAGTTCGGTTTCGCGATGGGCCCGTTCCGCATGAGCGACCTGGCCGGCAACGACATCGGCTGGGCGATCCGCAAGCGCCGCTATCAGGAACATCCTGAGATGCACTACTCGAAGATCGCGGACCGTCTGTGCGAAACGGGGCGCTTCGGGCAGAAAACGGGCGGGGGCTGGTACGACTACAAGGCGGGCGACCGCACCGCGCATCCGTCGAAGCTGGTCGAGGAGATGATCGTCGCGTTCTCGAAGGATGTGGGCGCCGAACGCCGCAAGATCAGCGACGAGGAAATCGTCGAACGCCTGGTGTTCGCGCTCGTGAACGAAGGCGCGAAGATTCTTGAAGAAGGTATTGCGTCGAAGGCGTCGGATATCGACATGGTGTATCTGACCGGCTACGGCTTTCCGCTGTGGCGCGGTGGCCCGATGCTGTATGCGGACACTGTCGGCCTGTACAACGTCGAGCGCGCGATTCGACGCTACGCTTCGCGCCCGAACGGCGACGCGTGGCAGATCGCGCCGGCCATTGTCGAGCTCGCCGCGAAAGGACGCGGTTTTAACGGCTGAACGCGACACGCCAACCGGAGAATGGGATGAAGGGCGCGGACGAAGTGCTGCTCATTGTCGATATGCAGAACGATTTCATGCCTGGCGGTGCACTGGCCGTCGCGCGTGGAGACGAGGTCGTGCCGGTGGTGAACCGGCTCGCCCGCGCGTTCAGTCATGTCGTGCTGACGCAGGACTGGCATCCCGCCTCGCATGTCTCGTTCGCCGCGAATCACGCGGGCCGCACGCCGTTCGAGACGATGACGCTGCCGTATGGCGAACAGGTGCTGTGGCCCGTGCATTGCGTGCAGAACACGCCGGGCGCGGCACTGCATCGCGATCTCGACGTGCCGCACGCGCGGCTCGTGATCCGCAAGGGGCATCACGTCGACGTCGACAGCTATTCGGCCTTTCTCGAGGCCGATCGCACGACACCGACCGGCCTCGCGGGCTATCTGCGCGACACGGGCGTGAAGCGTGTTTATTGCTGCGGCCTCGCGACGGATTATTGCGTCGCGTGGTCCGCGCTCGATGCGCGTGCCGCCGGATTCGACGTTGCGGTCATCGAGGACGCATCCCGCGCAATCGATCTGAATGGTTCGCTCGACGCCGCCTGGCGCGATCTGCTAAACGAGGGTGTGACCCGCATGCAGGCCGCCGCGCTACTCGCCTGATATCGGGCCGGCTCGCGAACCGCAAACAAACACTGGAAGCAGGAGACTTGCATGACTGACGCCGTAATCGTATCGACCGCCCGCACGGGTCTTGCCAAATCGTGGCGCGGCGGCTTCAACATGACGCACGGCGCGACGCTGGGCGGCCACGCAACTCAGGCCGCGGTCGAGCGCGCGAAAATCGACCCGGCGCGCGTCGAGGACGTGATCATGGGCTGCGCCAACCCCGAAGGCGCGACGGGCGGCAATATCGCGCGCCAGATCGCACTGCGCGCGGGCCTGCCGGTCAGCGTGCCGGGCATGACCGTGAACCGCTTCTGCTCGTCGGGCCTGCAGACGATCGCACTGGCCGCGCAACGCGTGATCGCGGGCGAAGGCGACGTGTTCGTCGCGGGTGGTGTGGAATCCATCTCGTGCGTGCAGAACGAAATGAACCGCCACATGCTGGCCGACGGCTGGCTCAGCAGGAACAAGCCGGAAATCTACTGGTCGATGCTGCAGACCGCCGAGAACGTCGCGAAGCGCTATTCGATTTCGAAGGAGCGTCAGGACGCATACGGCGTGCAGTCGCAGCAACGCGCCGCCGCCGCGCTCGAGGCCGGACGCTTCAAGGACGAGATCGTGCCGATGACGGTGCTCGCGGGCGTCGCCGACAAGGCCACGGGCCGCATGTACACGAAGGAAGTCACGGTTTCCGCCGACGAAGGCATTCGCGCCGACACGACGCTCGAAGGCGTGTCGAAGATCCGCACGGCGATGCCGGGCGGTGTGATCACGGCGGGCAACGCGAGCCAGTTTTCCGATGGCGCGTCGGCGTGCGTGGTGATGAACGCTCAGGTCGCGGAACGTGAAGGGCTGCAGCCGCTCGGTATTTTCCGCGGCTTCGCGGTGGCGGGTTGCGAGCCGGACGAAATGGGCATCGGCCCGGTGTTCGCGGTGCCGAAACTGCTGAAGCAGGCCGGCCTCAAGGTCGGGGACATCGACCTGTGGGAGCTGAATGAAGCGTTCGCGGTGCAGGTGCTGTACTGCGCCGACAAGCTCGGCATCCCGATGGATCGCCTGAACGTGAACGGCGGCGCGATTGCGGTCGGTCACCCGTACGGCGTGTCCGGCGCGCGTTTGACGGGTCATGCGCTGATCGAAGGCAAGCGGCGCGGCGCGAAACTCGTCGTCGTGACAATGTGTATCGGCGGCGGGCAGGGCGCGGCGGGTCTGTTCGAAGTCGTTTGATGCAACGAAGACGAATGATGGCGCGGGCTTGCGCCGTCATTCGTTATCGATCCCGGGGGCCGAAGCCGCTGACCAGCGGCGCACATTTCGAATTATTTTTTTAATTTCCGCGGAATTTCGTTCCGGGCGGACCTGCTAGGCTGGCAGGCATCAAAGTGGGGAAACTGTGTTCCCGCTTTTCCATTCGACCCTTACGCAATGGACCCGCCATGAAAATCTCGATCGCGATGGCTACCTACAAGGGTGAACGCTTTTTGCGTGAGCAACTGGACAGTATCGCCCGCCAGACCCACCTTCCCTACGAACTGGTCATCACCGACGACAGCCCGGACAGCGGCACCGCCGACATCGCGCTGGAATTCGCGCGTCATGTGCCGTTTCCGGTGCGCGTCGTGCGCAATACCGAACGTCTCGGCTTTCACGAGAATTTCTTCAAGGCAATCTCGCTGTGCGATGGTGACTTCGTCGCGTTTTGCGATCAGGACGACGTCTGGGCCGACAACAAGCTCGAACGCGTCGCGCGTGAATTCGCGGACCCGGAAGTCATGCTGGTTGTTCACGGCGTGAAAGTGGTGAACGGCGAACTGAACGAGCGCGACGACAACACGGCGAGCCACTGGTCGTATCGCGGCGTCCATGACCCGCTGACGACAAACCCGTGGTACGTGCTGTTCGGCATGTCGACGGTCGTACGGCGCTCGATCTACGATTACATCGACTGGCGCGAGCGTCCGGAGCATCCGGTCGATCCAGGTTTTCCGATGTCGCACGACACGTGGGCGTGGTTCGTCGCAACCTCGCTCGGCAAGATCTCGGCGATCGACGACGCGCTCGTGCTGTACCGTCAGCACGGTGCGAATAGTTGCGGCGTCGCGCCGGATCGTGACATCGGCACGAAAGTCAAAATGGCGAAGGCGGCGGGCGCAACGCATTACCGGCGCATGGCGAACGCCGCGTTTGGGCGTGCCGACAAGATGCGTAACGTCTCGCGCGATGCGCCGCTCCCGGTTCGCGAGCGCGCCGCGGCCGCTGCGCGGTACTACCGCGCGCTCGGTGAGCGCCTTGGCCGCCGCGCCGACCTGTACGGCGCGGCAACCCCGATGATGCGGCGCGCGGGCACGATCGCGCGGCTGCTGGTGTCGGGTGCGTACCGTCCGTTGAATCACGGCGGCCTCGGACATCGCGCACTTCTGAAGGACGTGCATGCCACGGTATTTCGCGTCAGCATCGAGTGATGCCGGCTTTCTTCCGCGGGCTTTTCAGGCGCTTTTCGTGGGCGGATCACCGAGATTCCGGCCAGGACGGGCCGTTATTTTGATAGGCTTGATGGTTTCAACTCAGGCAAGGTGAAACCGTGATCCGTCATATCGTGATGTGGAAGCTGAAGGACTCCGCCGAAGGTGCGAGCCGCGAGGAAAACGCGCTGAAACTCAAGGAAAAACTCGAAGGCTGCCGCGATATCGTGCCGGGCATCCTGCACCTTGAAGTCGGTATCGCGAAGCCTGGCCTCGAATCGACGTATGACGTCGTGCTCATTTCCGATTTCGCCGACAAGGCCGCGCTCGACGCCTATCAGGTTCACCCCACGCACGAAGCGCTGAAGGGCTTCGTCGGCGCGGTGCGCGAAGCGCGCCAGTGCGTCGATTTCGTTCTGTAACGCGCGGCGATGACTAAAGCGAGCAAACCCGGCAGCGAAGCGCCGGCGCACGCCACGCCGGTGATCGAAAGCCCGTTTGTCGATCATCTCGGCGCGAAGCTGGTCTCGGCAGTGGATGGCGTGAGCGAAGTGGTGTTGCCGCTGCAGCCGCAGTTGCTGAATACATGGGACGTCGCGCACGGCGGCGTCACCATGACGCTCGCCGACGTGGCGCTGGCGATGGCCGCGCGCAGTGTGGCGGGCGACGGCGTCGGCGTCGTCACGGTCGAGATGAAAGTGAACTTCATGCAGCCGGGCCGGGGCGAGCTGCGCGCCACCGGCCGCGTGCTGCACCGCTCGACCACCATGGCGTATTGCGAAGGCGAAATCCGCGACACCGAAGGTCACTTCGTCGCGAAAGCACTCGGCACGTTCAAGTACATGCGCCGTCTCGCGGTGGGCCGCGACGTGAAACAGCAACGCATGCGCAGCGATCCCACGGCGACGCCCGGTCCGAGCGACGGCTGAGCCTGGCGCTTCATTGCGCAGATTCAACCACCTCGCCAGATACATATTACGGAGACACCCCTCATGGCTGAAGTCAATCGTCAGATTCTGCTCGCGTCGCGGCCGCAGGGCGCGGCGTCCGTGGACAATTTCCGGCTCGTCGAAACGCCGTTGAAGCCACTCGCGGATGGTGAGTTGCGCGTGCGCAATCACTACCTGTCGCTCGATCCGTACATGCGCGGCCGCATGAACGACAGCAAGTCGTACGCGCAGCCGCAACCGCTCGACGAGGTGATGATCGGCGGCACGGTGGGTGAGGTGGTGGAATCGAGGCATCCAGATTTCGCGGCGGGCGACAAGGTCGTCGGGATGTTCGGCTGGCAGGAGTTCGGCACCTCCGACGGCCGGGGCATCCAGAAAGTCGATACCACGCATGTGCCGCTTTCCGCGTATCTCGGACCGGTCGGCATGCCGGGTGTGACGGCGTGGTACGGGCTCAACAGGATCATCGCGCCGAAAGCGGGCGAAACGGTTGTCGTCAGCGCGGCGAGCGGCGCGGTGGGCAGCGTCGTCGGGCAACTGGCGAAGCTCGCGGGCTGTCGCGCGGTGGGCATCGCCGGCGGCGAGGCGAAGTGCCGCTACGTCGTCGAGACACTGGGCTTCGATGCATGCGTCGATTACAAGGCCGGCAACCTGTACAAGGATCTGAAAGCGGTCACGCCGGATGGCGTCGACGGTTACTTCGAAAACGTCGGCGGCGAAGTGCTCGACGTGACGCTCGCGCGGATGAATGCGTCTGGACGCATCGCCCTGTGCGGCATGATCGCCGGCTACGACAGCCAGCCCATGCCGCTCAGGCAGCCGGCGCTGATGCTCACGCAGCGGCTCCTCGTGCAGGGCTTTATCGTCAGCGAACATATGGACGTGTGGCCGCAAGCGCTGAAGCAGCTCGGCACGCTCGTCGCGACGAAGCAGCTGCAGTATCGCGAGAGTGTCGCCCAGGGGCTGGAAAACGCACCGGAAGCGCTTCTCGGCGTGCTGAAGGGCAAGAACTTCGGCAAGCAGCTCGTCAAGCTGATCTGACGTTGCGGCGGGCCGGTTCACTCGCGTGACGGATCGAGCGGAACGCGAGGCGATCTGCTGCAACGCAGGCTCACACGATAACAACACGAGGAGATACGATGTTCCAGTTCGATGGAAGAGTCGCTGTGATCACCGGCGCGGCGAGCGGCTTTGGCCGCGCGTTCGCGCAGAAGGGCGCGGCGCTCGGCATGAAGCTCGTGCTTGCCGACGTCGATGCGAATGCGCTGGCGCGGACAGTCGACGCACTGCGTGCCGATGGCGCCGATGCGATCGGCGTGCCCACCGATGTGTCCGATCCGTCGCAGGTCGAAGCGCTCGCGATGGCCGCGCTCGATGCGTTCGGCAAGGTGCATCTGCTGTTCAACAACGCAGGCGTCGGCGCGGGCGGTTTTCTGTGGGAAAACAGCGCGAACGACTGGGCGTGGGTTTTCAACGTGAACGTGATGGGTGTCGCGCACGGCGTGCGCGTCTTCACGCCGGTCATGCTGCGCCAGGACGAGCCGGCGCATATCGTCAACACGGCTTCGGTCGCGGGGCTGCTGTCGCCGCCCGCGATGGGCGTGTACAACGCGTCGAAGCACGCGGTGGTGTCGTTGACCGAGACGCTCTATCACGACCTCCAGCTCACGGGCGGTCAGGTCGGATGCTCGTTGCTGTGCCCGGCGTTCGTGCCGACCGGCATCGCCGATGCGGAACGCACGCGTCCCGACACGCTGCGCAACGACGCTGCGCCGACACGCTCGCAACTTGCGGCGGACAAGCAGCTGCATCGCGCGGTGCAGTCTGGCAAGCGGACCGCGGCCGACGTCGCCGACCTCACGTTCGAAGGCATCGCGGCGGGCCGCTTCTACCTCCTCACGCACCCGGGCATTCTCGACACCGTGCGCCTGCGTCACGAGGATATCGAGCAGCAGCGCAACCCGACCGATCCGTTGTCGCTGAAACCCGAAGTGAAGCCTATCGGCTGAACGCGGAAGCCCAGGGCAGCAGCTTCATGGCATCATACGGCGCTCTTTTCCCGCGAGCGGCGCACGCGCGCCGCGTTGACGTCCGATGCCGCTGAATCCGAAGATCAAGCAAGTGCTTGAGATGATCGCGAAGGCGAAACGCCCCGAATACCACACGCTCACGCCACAGCAGGCGCGCGCTGCCTACGAACGCAGCGCGCCGATTCTCGAGATCGCGAGTGCACCGATGTTCAGCGTCGAAGAGCTCGCGGTGCCGGTGCGCGACGGCGCGTCGATTCGCGCGCGCCTCTACTGGCCGGTGGAACCGGTCTGGGCCGAACCCGCGCCTGCGCTCGTCTATTTTCACGGTGGCGGTTTTACCGTCGGCAGCGTCGCTACGCACGATGCGCTGTGCCGCATGTTCGCGCGCGACGGGCGCTGCATCGTGATGTCGGTCGATTACCGGCTCGCACCGGAATACCGCTTCCCGACTGCGGTGAACGATGCATTCGATGCGCTCGCGTGGCTGCATGCCAACGCGGCGCTGTATGGCGTCGATCCCGAACGGATGGCCGTCGGCGGCGACAGCGCGGGCGGCACGCTCGCGACCGTTAGCGCCGTGCTGGCGCGCGATGCCGGGATCCGGCTCGCGCTTCAACTTCTGATCTATCCAGGCACGACCGGTCATCAGCAGACCGCTTCGCATGCGCGGCTGGCGAGCGGTTTTCTGCTGTCGGGCGAAACGATCCAGTGGTTTTTCGAACAGTACGTGCGCGATGCCGCCGATCGTGACGACTGGCGTTTCGCGCCACTCGACGGATGCGAGGGCTACGACGATTCGCGCGCCGGTGCGGATTTTCATGGCGTCGCGCCCGCATGGATCGCGGCCGCGCAATACGATCCGCTCAGCGACGAAGGCGTGGCCTATGCCGACAAACTGCGCGCCGCGGGCAACACCGTTACGCTGAAAATCTACGCGGGCATGATCCACGAGTTCTTCAAGATGGGCGGCTTCGTGCCGGATGTGGCCAGGGCGCATGCCGATGCGGCTTCGGCGCTTCGGCATGCATTCGGTGTGGATGACTGACGCGGCGGCGGAAGCCAGGTGCTTTAACCGGTAACGTCGAACGTGTAAGCCCGCTCGAAATCGCCGGGCCGCGTGATGCGGTGCGAGCCGTTGTCGTCGCTGCGTTCGGTGGCTTCGACCGACAGCGTATTGCCTCCGACGACGCTCACCCGCAGCGCGGTCGTCCCGCGCGTGCCGTACTCGGGCGTGTCGATAAACGCCGCCGACAGCGCGCGTTCGCGCTCCAGCGGAATGCCCGTCGAAGGCAGCTCGTCATCGCGGGCGAGGCGCGGGTCGCGCATCATCCCGATCAACTGCGCGAGCGGCGGCACCTGACCGTCCTCTACGAACGCCGCGAGTTCAGCACGCTTCTTCACGAGTTTTGGCCAGCGGGTATCGAGCACCGCGTTCGAAATGCCGTGTGTGCCGGCTTCGAGCAGCACGGGCGCGGCGTCCGAACGATTGCAGTACCAGCCAAGTTCGCGCCGCGCAAAATCACCGATGAGCAGGTTAAAGCCGTTGTAGATATCGCCGGTGCGCGCGACCTGCCGCAGATAATCCAGCGGCGCACCGTGCTTGCCGGGCGTGCTGGACAGCCAGGTGCTGACGAGCGTGCCGCGCGTCGGCGCATCGGGGCGCATTTCGTGCGGCGCGCGATAGTTGGTGAGCGCGGCGAACCGGCCGTCGCGGGTGACGCCCAGCCACGTGCCGCCGCCGACGAGATCGCGTCCCGCCAGCAGACCGGGCACATCCGCCCACCATTGCATCGGGTCAGCGGTGCGGCGCAGGAACTCGTCACGATTCGCGGCGAGCGTGAAAAGCGCGCCGCTCGACGCCTGTGGGCGCCAGTCGAAGACGATCAGACACATGGGCGTGGCGCCTTGAGCCCGTCCCTTGAGGCCTGGGTCGAAGCCGTCCGGGTCGTGGCGGCCAATGCGTCAGACCTCGGCCGGCAGCGAATACGGCAGCGGCAGGATCGTCAATGCGGGGCCGTCGGCGGCGCCGAGATGCACTGAACCGCCTTCGAGCGCGGCGAGCTTGAGCTCGACCAGCACGTCGACGCCGCCTTCAGGTGCCGACGCCGCGTTGACCACCATGCCGCACGGCTGACCCGGATCACCGGAATGGAACAGTTCCGCGCCCGGCGCGACGGCGGCCAGTTCACCCGCGACATTGGCGAGCGACGTGCGACGCTTGATCGTGCCGCGATACTGGCTGCGCGCAACGACTTCCTGCCCCGGATAGCAGCCCTTGCGGAAATTGACGCCGCCGAGCACGTCGAAATTGACCATCTGCGGCACGAACTGCTCGACCACCGGCTGCGTGATGCGCGGCTCACCCGCGCGGATATCGAGCCAGTCCCACACGGCCGGCGACACGCGCGCGAGCTTCCCGTCGAGCGCGGGCAGGCGTGCCTCGACCTCGGCCTTCGGACCGACCCACAGATAGCGCAGGCGTCCGGCCGCGTCCGGCACGTGGATGAGCGAACCCAGCGGGCCGTCGACCTTCACGTGCACGCCATCGGGAATCGCGTCGAACACGAGCGAAAGCGCCGGACGGACATCGCCCGCGAAACCGATCACAGCCAGTTCGGCGGTGGTGTCGGTGAGCTTCGCCTTGGCGCGCAGTACGAACATCGAGAGCCGTTTCTGCACGGCGGCCTGAATATCGCGCGAAACCAGCAGGCGCACGGTTTCGCCGCAACGCCACGTCAGGAACGACGCCAGCAGCCGGCCCTTCGGCGAGCAATAGCCCGACAGGCGCGCGTTCGCGGCATCGAGATGCTGGGTGTCGTTGGTGAGCTGGCCGTGCAGGAACGTGGCGGCATCGTCGCCGGTGGCGTCGATCACGCCAAACTGCGTGAGCGGCATGAACGCGCCGCGCATGAGTACGGCGTCGAAGTCGGCTGCGGCGGGACGCGGAAACGAAACGGGCGCGGGGGAAGCGGGAACGGCCGGAGCCGTTGCCGGCGTGCCTGGCGCGGAGGCGAGCGGTGCAGTCATGGATTCGCGGTCGAAGTCAATTCTGACTTTAGCTTAGGCAAGCAAGTATTATATGGGGTCCACCCCAGCCATGTTACGCATGTCCCTTTTGAAGAAATGTTTCATCGCCGGCGTTATCCTCATTGCGCTGGTGGCAGCCGCTATCGCAGGCGGATATCACTGGGCCACTACACCGGTCGAGCTCGGCACTCCGCAACTCGACGTCACGATCAAGCCGCACAGCAGCCTGCGCAGCGTCACGGGCCAGCTCAATCGCGGCGGTGTGCCGGTCGAGCCCGAGCTCTTCGTGCTGATGACCCGCGTGCTGGGTCTGCAAAGCCAGCTGAAGTCCGGCAACTATGAGTTCAAGACCGGCATCACGCCTTACGAGGTGCTGCAAAAAATCGCCCGCGGCGACGTCAACGAATACGTCGCGACGATCATCGAAGGCTGGACGTTTCGCCACATGCGCGCCGAAATCGATGCGAATCCCGCGTTGAAGCACGACACGGCGGGTATGACCGACGCCGACCTGATGAAAGCGATCGGCGCGCCGGAAGCGTCGATCGGCAATGGCGAAGGTCTCTTTTTCCCCGATACGTACCTGTTCGACAAGAATACGAGCGACATCGAGGTGTACCGCCGCGCGTACCGTCTGATGAAGCTGCGGCTCGACGAAGCCTGGAGCACGCGCGCCGCGGGCCTGCCGTTCAAGACGCCGTACGAGGCGCTGACGATGGCGTCGATCATCGAAAAGGAAACCGGCAAGACGTCCGACCGGCCGATGGTCGCGGCGGTGTTCGCGAACCGGCTGAAGGTCGGCATGCCGTTGCAGACCGATCCGACGGTGATCTACGGCCTCGGCGACAATTACGCGGGGCGCCTGAAGAAGCGCGATCTGCAAACCGACACTCCCTACAATACCTATACGCGTCGCGGCCTGCCGCCTACGCCGATCGCGCTGCCCGGGGTGGCGTCCTTGCAGGCCGCGATGAATCCGGCGCAAACCACGGCACTGTACTTCGTGTCGCGCGGCGACGGCAGCAGCATCTTTTCCGACACACTCGACGCCCACAACAAGGCCGTCGACAAATACATCCGGGGTCAATGATGGTGCGGGGCAAATTCATTACGTTCGAGGGCATCGACGGCGCCGGCAAGACGACACATCTCGCCTGGTTTCGCGACCGGCTGTCGGAGAAGGTGGCCGCGAGCGGGCGGGCGGTCGTCATGACGCGTGAGCCGGGCGGCACGAAGCTTGGCGAAGCGTTGCGGGACATTCTGCTGCATCAGCCGATGGACCTCGAAACCGAGGCGCTGCTGATGTTCGCCGCGCGCCGGGAACATCTGGCCGAAGTGATCGAGCCCGCGCTCGCGCGCGGCGACTGGGTGCTCTCCGACCGTTTCAGTGACGCCACGTTCGCCTACCAGGGCGGCGGCCGCGGTCTGCCGCGCGACAAGCTCGAAGCGCTGGAGCGCTGGGTGCAGGGCGGTTTCCAGCCGGATCTGACGGTACTCTTCGATATTCCGGCCGATACTGCCAGCGAACGCCGCAGCGCCGCGCGTGAACCGGACCGCTTCGAGAGCGAATCCGAGGCGTTTTTCAACCGCACACGCGCCGAATACCTGCGCCGGGTGGAAGAAGCGCCATATCGTTTCGCGGTGATCGACTCAACGCAGAGCATCCCCAGAATTCAGATCCAGCTTGAAGATTTGATTGCAAGTATTTGAATTTAAAAAAATATAATTATCCATTATATTGCTGCTCAAATGCTCGTAGTCCACATGAGCAGGCGACGCCAACCGATTGAGTAAAAAAGAGAAACCATGATCTATCCGTGGCAAACCGATGACTGGAACCGCCTGCAACAGCTGCGCGCGCACTGGCCGCATGCGCTGCTGCTTCACGGGCAAGGCGGCATCGGCAAGCTGCGGTTCGCGCAGCATCTCGCACAAGGGTTGCTGTGCGAGGCGCCGCAGGCGAACGGCGAGCCATGCGGCACGTGCGTGGCGTGCAACTGGCTCACGCAGGGCAATCATCCGGACTACCGGATCGTGCTGCCCGAGGCGCTCGCCGCCGAAGCCGGTTTCGCGTCCGCCGCGTCCGACGAGCCCAAACCCGACAAGGCCGACGCCGACGAGGGCAAGAAGACCCGCGCGCCCAGCAAGGAAATCAGGATCGAACAGGTGCGCGCGCTGCTGGATTTTGTCGGCGTCGGCTCGCATCGTGGCGGTGCGCGCGTGGTCGTGCTATACCCGGCCGAGGCGCTGAACGTCGCTGCCGCCAACGCGCTGCTGAAAACGCTCGAAGAACCGCCGGCCGGCGTCGTGTTCCTGATGGTTTCGGCACGTGTCGACCGTCTGCTGCCGACCATCGTCAGCCGCTGCCGCCAGTGGCCGATGACCACACCGGCGCCCGATATCGCGGCGGCGTGGCTTGCACAACAGGGCGTCGACGACGCGCCCGCGCTGCTCGCCGAAGCCGGTGGTGCGCCGCTCACCGCGCTCGCGCTCGCCAGCGACGACAGCCGCGCGCTGCGCGACTGGACGCTCAGGCAACTGGCCGCCGGCCCGAACTGCGACGCTTTCGCGTGCGGTGAAACGCTGCAGAAGCTGCCGGTGCCGCTCGTGCTCGGCTGGCTGCAGCGCTGGCTGTACGATCTGCTGGCGCAGCGTACGGCGAGCGCGCCACGCTATTTCCCGGCCGCGTCGGCGGCGCTCGCGCGGTGCGCCGGCGCGGTCGATGCCAACGCGTTCGCGCGGTTCCAGAAAGCGGTCACGCGCCAGCGCACCGTCGAGAACCATCCGCTCAACGCGCGCCTCGTGTTCGAAGAACTCTTTCTGGGCTATCGCGACCTGTTCGCGTAGTCGTTATTACCCGGTCAATCCGACTGCATTTCCTTCTTTCAAGCTGCCAGAATCATGAGCCTCCCGTACCGCGACGCCACGTTCGACGACCTGCCCGCCATCGTCGCCATCTACAACTCGACGGTGCCGTCGCGCCAGGTCACGGCCGATCTGGAACCGGTGAGCATCGAGAGCCGGCACGCCTGGTTTCACGCGCACGGGCCGAATACGCGCCCGCTATGGGTGGTCGAGGAAGCTGGCCGTGTGATCGCGTGGCTCAGTTTTTCGGACTTCTACGGCCGGCCGGCGTACTCGCGTACCGCCGAAGTCAGCATCTATCTGGACGAAGCCGCGCGCGGCAAGGGCCTCGGCAAGAAACTGCTGGCCGCAGCGCTGGAAGCCGCGCCGGCGCTGAAGATCGACACCGTGCTCGGCTTTGTGTTCGGCCACAATGAGCCGAGCATGCGGCTGTTCCACAGCTTCGGCTTTACCGACTGGGGCACGCTGCCGCGCGTCGCGGTGCTGGACGGCGTCGAGCGCGATCTCGTGATCCTTGGTCGCCGGCTTGAGCACGCGGCCTGACCGCTTCGTTTAAACGCCCCGATCCTGAGCGCCGCACTCACCGTCAACCCGCAGGACATCACCATGTTTGTCGACTCGCACTGCCACATCAACTTCGAAGGACTCGGCGACCGTCTGCCGCAGGTTCTCGAAAACATGCGTTCGCACTCGGTGACGCACGCGCTGTGCGTTTCCGTCGACCTCGAGACGCTGCCTTCAGTGCTGGACATCGCGGATTCGTACGACAACGTCTACGCGTCGGTCGGCGTGCACCCGGATCACGAGGACATGCGTGAGCCGACGCTCGCCGAACTGGTCGAACTGGCGGCGCATCCGAAGGTCGTCGCGATCGGCGAGACCGGGCTCGACTACTATCGCCTCGAAGGCCGCTCGATCGATGACATGGAGTGGCAGCGCGAGCGTTTTCGCACGCATATCCGCGCCGCGCATGCCACGATGAAGCCGCTGATCATCCACACGCGCTCGTCGTGGGAAGACACGCTGCGCATCATGGAAGAGGAAAACGCGCGCGTCCCGGGCGGCGTGATGCACTGCTTCACGGAACCGTGGCATGTCGCCGAAAAGGCGCTCGCGCAGAATTTTTACGTGTCGCTCTCCGGTATCGTCACGTTCAGGAGCGCGACCGAGGTTCAGGACGTCGCGCGCCGCATGCCGCTCGACCGTTTGCTGATCGAAACCGATTCGCCGTACCTCGCGCCCGTGCCGTATCGCGGCAAACCCAATGAACCTGCGTACGTAAGTTATGTCGGACGCTTCATCGCGCAGCAACGCGAAATGGCCGAAGCCGATCTCGCCGCCGCGACGACCCAGAATTTCTTTCGTCTGTTCAGGATTCCCCAAGCGGCATCCGCCTGACGAAAAAATTCATCCCTATCAAATAGATATAGACGTTTCCTGAAGCAATCCATGAAAAATATTCCGACACAATCATCGATCGATACCGGCGCCGCCCGCGCGCCGGCGGGCTACCGCGCGCCCGCGGCCGTGCGGCGCGGCATCGCGCGTCTCGCACTCGCGGGCGGTCTCGCATGCATGGTGTTCGGCGCGCTGCCGGTTCAGGCCGCGCCCGCCGATACGATGATCAAGGCCGTCAAGTTCGATGACGTGAAGGAAGTGAAGAAACAGCTTTCGCAGGGCATGGATCCGAACATGACCGACGACCAGGGCATGCCGCTGCTGGTGCTCGCCGCCCGCGAGAAATCGGACCAGGTCGGCCAGGCGCTCGTCGACAATCCGAAGACCAACGTCGAGATCGTCGACAAGGCCGGTGAAAACGCGATGATGCTGGCCGCGCTGAACGGCGACATGGACTTCGTGAAGCTGCTGATCGCAAAGGGCGCCGAGGTCAACAAGAAGGGCTGGGCACCGCTGCATTACGCCGCCGCGAACGGCAACGACGCGATCGTCACGCTGCTGCTCAAGTATTCAGCCTACGTCGACGCCGGTTCGCCGAACGGCACGACGCCGTTGATGATGGCCGCGCGCGGCGGTCATGTTTCGACCGCGAAACTGCTGCTCGACGCCGGCGCCGACATTAACGTGAAGAACCAGATCGGCCTGAATGCGCTCGATTTCGCGAAGCAGTACAAGGAACCGGACGCGGTCAAGGGACTGACGGCGCGCATGGAACAGATGCAGAAGCAGCAGGCCGGCAGCGCCCCAGCGGCGCAGTAAAACAGTGCAAAATAGCAGCCTTGGCGCGGCGGCCGGTGCCGCGCCGATCCGGGGCGGTTCGGCGCGGCGGGCAAAGACTCGACCGCTCGACGCAGCTCCTCAAACCGCTCACATAAAAGGGATACCATGCTGCGGGCTTTGATTTGCGCAAGCGCGCTGGCTGTACCGTTGTCGGCAGCCGCGTTCACGGGGGGAGACCTCAACAAGCTGTGCACGAAGACCGACGTTGCGTCGCGCAGTGCGTGCGCGGCCTATATCGAAGGCGCCGCGGACGGCGTCTTCAACACCATCGATGCGATCGGCGGCACGACCGGGCCGCGCGTCGGGCAGTACTTCTGTTTGCCGCAGGACGCGCGTTCGGCGCAGCTGACCGACGCCGTGCGCAAATACATCGCGGACAATCCGATGGTCGCGGGCTACAACGCCAGCACCGCGGTTTCGCTTGGGCTTGGCAAGGCGTTTCCGTGCAAGACAGGCAACTGAGTTTTCCCGAGGGCCCGCCCGGGTCTTCGTTGGCCGTCGCCTGACGTAACGGGCCGCGCGTCTCTCGCGCCGCAAGCTTCACGCTTCACGCGTGATCCGCCCGCCACGCCTCGCGCGGTAATCCGGTGCGTTTGCGGGCGCCGCATGAACAGGGAGGGCCGCCCATATGGGCCGTTTGATCGTCGTATCGAATCGCGTGGCAACGCCGACCGAAACGAAGGGGTCGGCAGGCGGACTGGCCGTCGGAGTATTCGGCGCGCTCAAGGACGCCGGCGGCGTGTGGTTCGGCTGGAGCGGCGACGTCGTGAGCGAAACCGTCGCGAACGCGGGCCCGACGCTCGAAACCGAGGGTGCGGTGACGTTCGCGACCGCCGGCCTCACGCGCAAGGATTACGACCAGTACTACCGCGGGTTTTCGAACGCGACGCTGTGGCCGGTCTTCCACTATCGCAACGATCTCGCGCGCTACGAGCGCGAGGAATACGCGGGCTACCGGCGCGTCAATTCATGGCTCGCGCACAAGCTCATCAAACTGCTGCAACCCGACGACATCATCTGGGTTCACGACTATCATCTGATTCCGTTCGCCGAAGCGCTGCGCTCCGAAGGCGTGACGAACCGTATCGGCTTCTTTCTGCATATTCCGTTTCCCTCGCCGCAGATCCTGCTGAACATTCCGCCACACGAAGAGCTTGTGAAGTCGCTGTGCTGCTATGACCTGCTGGGCTTTCAGACCGACACCGACGAGCTTGCGTTTCACGACTACATCACGCGCCATGCGCGCGGCACCGTGACGGAAGGCAACCACGTCGAAGCGTTTGGCCGCAGGCTGCGCACCGGCGTGTATCGCATCGGCGTGTTCCCCGATGAGATCGCGGAGCAGGCCGAACGCTACGAGAGCCGCCAGCATGTGCTTGACCTGAAGCAGAGCCTCGAGGGGCGCAAGCTCATCATGAGCGTCGATCGGCTCGATTATTCGAAGGGACTTGTCGAGCGTTTCAGGTCCTTCGAGCAGTTGCTGGAGCGCTCGCCCGAATGGCGCGGCAACGTCACGCTTGTGCAGATCGCGCCGCCTACGCGCTCGGATGTCGCGACGTATCAGCAAATCCGGCAGGATCTCGAATACGAAGCAGGGCGCATCAACGGCCGCTATTCCGGACTCGACTACACGCCGATCCGCTATCTGAACCAGCAGTACGACCGCTGGAAGCTGATGTCGCTGTTCCGCGAGTCGCAGGTCGGCTTTGTCACGCCGCTGCACGACGGCATGAACCTCGTCGCCAAGGAATACGTCGCCGCGCAGAACCCGGACGATCCAGGTGTGCTCGTACTATCGATGTTCGCGGGCGCGGCGGTGGAGCTGACCGGCTCGGTGATCGTCAATCCGCACGATTCGGTCGGCATGTGCGAGGCGTTGCAGCGCGCGCTCGGCATGCCGCTCGATGAACGCAAGCGCCGTCACGAGATAAACATGGCCGCGTTGCGCAAGAACGATCTCGGTGTATGGCGCGATTCGTTTCTGCACGACCTGCGCAGCGTGCCGGCTGGCGAGGCCGCGCGCAGGTCGAAGCGGTGATGCTTGCCGTTTGATCCGGCGAGCGGGTGGCCATGCTGACGATGCCCGCGATCGCCGGTTGCCATTGCTGGCCGCCGGCTACGGGCAAAGGTGAAAGCGTGGCGGCAAGCCCACGCCGGTGAATGTTTCGCGACTGTAACAGCGCCGAGCAATTGAAATAGCGGCGGTTTTCACGCCCGAAATGCCCAATAATCAGGATATTCGCGCCGACGGGTGCATTGATCGCAGGGATGCGCGCTGGCATACTCGGGCGCCGCTGACATCCGCGGCCGCAGAAGATACCCGGTCCGTCGTCCGGCCCGTTTTAGCAAGCATCTTGCATGGGACCAGAGTAAGCGCTAAAGCGCCAACTCTGGTCGACCGCAAGTGCCTTGCATGGGACCAGAGTAAGCGCTAAAGC